>JAFYML010000389.1 GCA_017556595.1 Bacteroides sp. | reverse complement strand
TTATGAATTTTATTACGATTTATTTTGTTTATATTGATATTCTCTATACATTTGCAGCGTTTTAAATGAAATGATAGACAAATTATGATTTTTATGTTTACATATATTCTATTGTGCGGCATTATTATTCTACTATCTCGAGTTAGTGGAAGTGAGTGTCGTGCTTAAATGTATGTAGCTATTTGAACTGATATACAAGCCTCTCTCACTTCCAAGTGCGGGAGGCTTTTTGTTTGCTTAATAATAAATAATAATGCTTATGGCTGATAGATTATTTATCTTTGATACTACACTTCGAGATGGAGAACAAGTTCCTGGTTGCCAGTTGAATACAGTAGAGAAAATTCAAGTCGCTAAACAACTGGAACTATTGGGCGTTGATGTGATAGAAGCTGGTTTCCCAATATCTAGTCCAGGTGATTACAATTCGGTAATCGAAATTTCTAAGGCTGTAACTTGGCCTACTATTTGTGCCTTAACACGAGCTATCCAAAGTGATATCGATGTGGCTGTTGAAGCTTTGCGTTATGCGAAACGCAAACGTATTCATACTGGTATTGGTACTAGTGATAGCCATATAAAGTATAAATTTAATTCGAATAGAGATGAAATCATAGAACGCGCAGTAGCTGCTGTGAAATATGCTCGTAGGTTTGTGGACGATGTTGAGTTCTATGCAGAAGATGCAGGTCGTACCGATAACGAGTATTTGGCTCGCGTTATAGAAGCTGTTATTAAAGCGGGAGCAACTGTTGTTAATATCCCTGATACAACAGGTTATTGCTTGCCTTCGGAATATGGCGCAAAGATAAAGTATCTGATGGAGCATGTTTCGGGTATCGAAAAAGTTATTCTATCTACACATTGTCACAATGATTTAGGCATGGCAACTGCCAATACAATGGCTGGTGTTTTGAATGGTGCTCGTCAAGTAGAAGTAACCATCAATGGTATTGGTGAACGTGCAGGTAATACTTCACTTGAAGAGGTGGCAATGATTGTAAAGTGCCATAGTGGACTTGGCGTTGAAACCAATATTAATACAAACAAAATATATCCAACAAGTCGCATGGTATCTAGTCTTATGAATATGCCTGTTCAACCAAACAAAGCCATTGTTGGTAGAAATGCTTTTGCTCATTCAAGTGGTATTCATCAAGATGGTGTATTGAAGAATGTGCAAACTTATGAGATTATAGATCCTCACGATGTAGGTATTGATGATAATTCTATTGTGTTGACTGCACGTAGTGGTCGTGCAGCATTGAAAAATCGTCTTCAAGCATTAGGCGTAGAATTAAGTCAAGAGAAACTTGACAAGGTTTATGAAGATTTCTTGAAATTGGCCGACAAGAAAAAGGATATCAATGATGATGATGTGTTGGTGCTTGCAGGTGCGGATAGAACAGTGAATCACCGAATTAAGTTAGATTATTTGCAAGTAACAAGTGGGGTTGGTGTACAATCTGTAGCAAGTTTAGGACTGAATATTAGCGGAGAGAAATTTGAAGCATGTGCAAGCGGCAATGGCCCTGTAGATGCAGCCATCAAGGCCCTTAAGAAAATTATCGATAGGAATATGACCTTAAAAGAATTTACTATTCAAGCTATTAGCAAAGGTAGTGACGATATGGGAAAGGTGCATATGCAAGTCGAATATGATGGCCAAGTATATTATGGTTTCGGTGCTAATACGGATATTATTGCAGCATCGGTTGAAGCTTATATTGATTGTATTAATAAATTTAGATAATGAATACTCTTTTCGATAAAATATGGGATGCTCATGTGGTTCAACATGTAGAGGATGGCCCCACACAATTATATATTGACAGACTCTATTGTCATGAGGTTACTAGTCCGCAAGCTTTTGCAAGTATGCGCGAACGTGGTTTGAAATGTTTCCGACCAGAGCGTATTTTTTGTATGCCCGATCATAACACCCCAACCCATGATCAAGATAAACAGATTGAGGATCCTGTGAGTAAAGCACAAGTTGATGAATTGGCACGTAATGCTGCCGATTTTGGCTTGACTCATTTCGGGATGATGCATCCTAAGAATGGTATTATTCATGTGGTTGGTCCGGAAAGAGGACTTACATTACCTGGAATGACGATTGTGTGTGGTGATTCACATACATCTACACATGGCGCGATGGGGGCGGTTGCTTTTGGTATTGGTACAAGTGAGGTTGAGATGGTATTGGCTTCACAATGTATTTTACAACAGAAGCCAAAATCAATGCGTATCAATATTGAAGGATGTTTAGGTAAGGGAGTGACTGCTAAGGATGTAGCCTTATACCTAATGTCGGAGTTGACCACTAGTGGAGCTACAGGTTATTTTATTGAATACGCAGGAGAGGTGGTACGTAACCTTACGATGGAAGGACGCCTTACATTGTGTAACTTATCCATTGAAATGGGCGCACGTGGTGGATTTATAGCTCCCGATGAAGTAACCTTTGAGTATATAAAAGGTAGGGACTATGCACCGAAAGGTGATGATTGGGAGAAGGCTATTGCTTATTGGAAGACGCTAAAAAGTGATGAAGATGCTGTGTTTGATAAAGAACTGACTTTCCATGCAGAGAAAATTGAACCGATGATAACCTATGGAACCAATCCCGGGATGGGTATGGGTATTACTCAGCGTATTCCTACTTTGGATAGAATTGATGAAGCAGGACAAGTTTCTTTTGAAAAAGCTATGCAATACATGGGATTTGAGGCCGGAGAACAATTATTAGGCAAAACGATTGATTATGTCTTTTTAGGAGCTTGTACGAATGGTCGCATTGAAGATTTTCGTGCTTTTGCTTCTGTAGTTAAAGGACGGAAAAAAGCAGATAATGTAGTAGCTTGGCTTGTTCCTGGTTCATGGATGGTAGATGCACAAATTCGTGAAGAAGGCTTGGATAAAGTGCTGGAAGAAGCAGGATTTGCAATTCGTCAGCCAGGATGTTCGGCTTGTTTAGCGATGAATGATGATAAGATTCCTGCAGGGAAGTATGCTGTTTCAACAAGCAATCGAAACTTTGAAGGAAGACAAGGTCCAGGCTCACGTACACTATTGGCTAGTCCACTGACTGCTGCCGCTGCAGCTGTGACAGGCGTGATTACAGATCCAAGAATGTTTATCTAAAAAGCAATCGTTATGAAACAAAAGTTTGACATTATAATAAGTACTTGTGTTCCTTTGCCTTTGGAAAATGTGGATACAGATCAGATTATTCCTGCTCGTTTTTTAAAAGCAACTACACGCGATGAGAAGTTTTTTGGTGATAACCTTTTTCGCGATTGGCGTTATCTTCCAGATGGCACGCTAAATCCTGATTTTGTGTTGAATAATCCTATTTATAGTGGTAGTATATTGGTTGCTGGCAAGAATTTTGGAAGCGGTTCAAGTCGTGAACATGCTGCATGGGCTATTGCAGGATATGGTTTTCGTGTGGTTATTAGTAGTTTTTTTGCTGATATTCACAAAAATAACGAATTGAACAACTTCGTTTTACCAGTGGTGGTAAGTGATGCTTTTTTGGCAGAGCTGTTCGCTTCTATCAATGAAAATCCGCAGACAGAAGTAAAAGTGGATTTACCCAATCAATTGGTAACCAACCTAAGTAATGGAAAAAGTGAACACTTTGAGATTAATGGATACAAGAAACATTGTTTAATGAATGGCTTGGACGACATAGATTTTCTTGTGGCTAATCGCAGTAAAATAGAACAATGGGAAAAGAAATAAGAGTGGAAATTATGGACACCACGCTGCGTGATGGAGAGCAGACAAGTGGTGTAAGTTTTGTGCCGCACGAAAAGTTGATGATAGCTCGCTTATTACTCGAAGAGCTTAAAGTGGATCGTATAGAAATTTCATCAGCGCGTGTCAGTGAAGGTGAGCGAGAGGCTGTTCGTCGTATCTGCCAATGGGCTACAGATAATGGATACATACATCAAGTAGAGGTTCTAGGTTTTGTGGATGGTACAGTTTCGGTTGATTGGATACACTCGGTGGGTTGTCGCGTGCTGAATTTGTTGTGTAAAGGTTCATTGAAACATTGTACAGCACAATTACATAAAACACTTGAAGAACATTTGGATGATATTCGTTGGACAGTGAATTATGCCCATGCAATGGGTATGGAAGTTAACATATACCTTGAAGATTGGAGTAATGGCATGAAACAATCTCCTCAATATGTTTTCGACCTAATGGATCAACTTGTTCAAATGCCTATTCGACGTGTCATGCTGCCCGATACACTTGGTATATTGAATCCGTTGCAAGTTGTTGAATACATGCGCAAGATGAAGAAACATTATCCTCATGTTCATTTCGATTTCCATGCGCACAATGATTATGATTTAGCAGTTAGTAATGTTTTAGCAGCAGTCCTTTGCGGTTGTCGTGGATTACATACAACCATTAATGGTTTGGGCGAGCGTGCCGGTAATGCGCCATTATCAAGTGTACAAGCCATTTTGAAAGATCATTTTAATGCAGTTACGGGAATTGATGAAAGTCGCTTGAATCAAGTTAGTCGTATTGTTGAATCTTATAGTGGTATTAATATTCCAGCCAATAAACCTATTGTTGGTGAAAATGTATTTACCCAAGTTGCTGGTGTTCATGCTGATGGCGATAATAAACTGAATTTATACTGTAATGATTTGTTGCCTGAACGCTTTGGTCGAAGACGTGAGTATGCGTTAGGTAAAAATAGTGGAAAAGCTAATATCCGTAAAAATCTTGAATCATTAGGCTTAGCTCTCGATGAAGAGTCTATGCAGAAAGTTACTCGTCGCATTATAGAATTGGGCGATAAGAAAGAGATTGTTACACCCGAAGACCTTCCCTATATTGTTAGCGATGTGTTGAAACATGATGTACGCAACGAACGAGTGCGATTATTGAGTTATATCGTGAATTTGGCTTATGGATTAAAGCCAATGGCAACATTGCGTATTGAAATTAATGGACAGGCCTACGAAGAAAGCAGTAGTGGTGATGGGCAATACGATGCTTTTGTTCGAGCACTTAGGAAAATTTATCAGCAAACGTTGCAACGACAATTCCCAATGCTAACAAACTATGCTGTAACCATTCCACCGGGTGGCCGAACAGATGCATTTGTTCAAACCATTATTACATGGAGTTTCGGAGATAAGGTATTCCGCACGCGTGGGCTTGATGCTGACCAAACAGAAGCTGCTATTAAAGCTACTATCAAAATGCTTAACATTATAGAAGAGCAATTTGATTCTCACTAATCGAACAAATAACAGATAATTGTCGTATCTTTGCACCCGTTTTAACGTAAAAAGCATGATACACCCCTTTAAATCCCAGGGCATGAAGGCCCAATTGGGTAAATTAGTAGGCCCAATTTTTATCGAAACAGCATTGGTTTTGATGCTTGGAGTGGTAGATACCATTATGTTGAGTCAACACTCTGACGAAGCAGTTGCTGCTGTTGGTGTAGTTAATCAACTTATTCATTTAGCAGTACTTGTATTTCAAGTAATCAGTTTTGGTACTACTGTTCTTTGTTCACAATATCTTGGTGCAAAGCTCAAAGAACGCATGGTTCAAACAACCGGTGTTGCAATACTATTGAATACTATTACTGGTTTGTTGATGAGTGCAGCCTTGTACTTTGGTAGCTCAACATTGTTACATTTAATGGGGCTTCGTCCAGAATTGTACGCTGAGGCTCTTAACTATATGCATATTGTTGGTGCATTTATGTTCTTCCAAGCAATATCATTGGCTATATCGGCATCTTTGCGTGCGGCAGATAAGGTGATGTATCCAATGATGGTTACTGTAGTGGTAAACATCTTGAATATTATAGGAAACTATGTCCTTATCTTTGGTAAGTTTGGTGCACCAGCTCTTGGTGTAGAAGGTGCTGCAATCTCTACAAGCATTGCGCGTGGTGTAAGTATGCTTATCTTATTTATTATTCTCTTTAAGAAGCATATACCTTCATTCCCGATGAAACTATTCCGTCCATTCCCATGGATTGAATTGAAAAACTTACTTAAGATAGGTTTGCCATCGGCTGGCGAAGAAATAAGTTATAGTTCTACTCAGGTAGTTATTACATATTTTATTAATATGTTGGGTAATGAAGCATTGGCTACGCGAACTTATTGTTGGAATATGCTTTTCTTTGTTCTTGTTTTTTCTATATCCATAGCCCAAGCAGGGTCGATACTTATAGGACATCTTGTTGGTCAAAGGCGTGTGCAAGCAGCCTATTTGATGGGACGGTTTACACATAATATATCCATATCCATTTCCTTTTTCTTGGCGTTATTTATGGCTATAATCGGTGGCGAAGTGTTGAATATGCTTACCGATAATCCTGAAATTATAGAGTTAGGTAAAGGCGTCTTTTGGATAAATGTCTTCCTCGAAGTAGGCCGTGCTACTAATATTTGGGCTACCCAGTCATTGCGTGCTACGGGTGATGTGAACTTCCCATTCTATGTTGGAATTGTTGTACAATGGATAGTATCGGTTGGCGGAAGTTATTTGTTGGGTGTTCATTGGGGATTTGGATTGTTAGGTATGTGGGCAAGTTTTGCACTCGATGAAGATATACGTGGCGCGATTTTTGTTTTCCGATGGAAGTCAAAGAAATGGGCAACAAAAGGATTTGTAAAATAGTGCATTATTTATATATAATAGGATTCAATTATGGAACTGAAAATAGCAGTGTTGGCCGGTGACGGTATCGG
>JAFYML010000033.1 GCA_017556595.1 Bacteroides sp. | reverse complement strand
CAAGAGGCCAAGATTCTTGCTGTTGTATATACACCAATCTAAAAAATGACGCTTTCAGAGAAAACATTAGGAGATTGGCTTGAGCATTGGGCCGAAACTACTCCCGACAAAGAATACATTGTCTATTCCGATCGTAACTTGCGCTTCACTTGGAAGCAATTCAACGAGCGTGTCGATGACATGGCTAAAGGCTTGATGGCCATTGGTGTAGAAAAAGGTACACACGTAGGATTATGGGCTGCCAATGTACCCGATTGGCTCACTATACTCTATGCTTGTGCCAAAGTGGGTGCAGTAGCTGTTACTGTCAATACCAATTATAAGCAATCAGAGTTAGAATATCTGTGCGAGAACTCGGATATGCACACCTTATGCATCGTAAATGGTGAAAAGGATAGCGACTTTGTGCAAATGACATACACCATGTTGCCCGAACTACGCACTTGCCAACGTGGACATTTGAAGAGCGAACGATTCCCACGCATGAAAAACGTGGTTTATATCGGACAAGAGAAGTTCCGCGGCATGTACAATACACCCGAACTATTACTCTTGGGTAAGAATATCGCTAACGACCGCTTATTGGAAGCAAAAAGTCAAGTAAGCTGCCACGATGTAGTGAACATGCAATACACATCGGGTACAACCGGTTTCCCAAAAGGTGTTATGCTTACGCACTATAACATTGCCAACAATGGTTTCTTGACTGGCGAACACATGAAGTTTACGCAAGATGATAAACTTTGTGTTTGTGTACCTTTGTTCCACTGCTTCGGTGTAGTATTGGCCACTATGAACTGTTTGACACATGGTTGTACCGAAGTAATGGTAGAGCGTTTCAATCCATTGGTAGTACTTGCTTCCATCCATAAAGAACGTTGTACTTCGCTGTATGGCGTACCTACCATGTTCATTGCCGAGTTGAATCACCCCATGTTCGACATGTTCGACATGTCGAGCCTCCGCGTAGGTATCATGGCCGGTGCCCTCTGCCCTGTTGAATTGATGCGACAAGTGGAAGAGAAAATGTACATGAAGGTAACCAGTGTATATGGTTTGACAGAAGCCTCACCTGGTATGACACATACACGTGTAGATGATCCATTTGAAGTACGTTGCACCACCGTGGGTCGCGATTTCGAGTTTACCGAAGTAAAGGTTCTCGACCCAGAAACAGGCGAAGAGTGTCCAGTAGGTGTACAAGGCGAAATGTGTAATCGTGGGTACAACACAATGAAGGGTTACTACAACAATCCTGAAGCAACTGCTGAAGTAATAGATGAAAAAGGGTTCTTACACTCAGGCGACTTGGGCGTGAAAGATGAAAATGGTAATTATCGCATTACAGGCCGCATAAAGGATATGATTATCCGCGGTGGTGAAAACATCTACCCACGCGAAATTGAAGAATTCCTTTATCAATTGGAAGGTGTGAAGGATGTACAAGTAGCCGGTATCCCATCAAAGAAGTATGGTGAAGCCGTAGGTGCTTTCATTATCTTGCACGAAGGTGTAACGATGGACGAAATGGATGTACGCGATTTCTGCATGGGTAAGATTGCTCGCTACAAGATACCAAAGTACATCTTCTTTGTCAAAGAATTCCCTATGACAGGTAGCGGTAAAATTCAGAAATTCAAATTGAAAGATTTAGGTGTGAAGCTATGCGAAGAGCAAGGCATCACAATTATCTAATAGCATAAAAAAGCGTGCAATAGCACGCTTTTTTTATTTTTTTATTATTCAACTACCACAGCCGTACCCGAAGCAGTTACCATCAGCATACTGCTGCTACTACCTACGGTTTCATAATCCAAATCCACACCAATCACTGCATTAGCACCCATGGCCATAGCTTGTTGTTGCATCTCTTTCAAAGCTGTTTCCTTGGCTTGACGCAATACCTCTTCGTAAGAGCCACTACGGCCACCTACTATATCGCGAATACCAGCAAAGAAATCTCTAAACACGTTTGCACCAATAATCGTTTCGCCCGATACGATACCTAAATAGCGAACAATTCGCTTGTCTTGAAGTGTTGAAGTTGTTGTTACTAACATATTCTATTTCAATTTTAAGTTATTTGCT
>JAFYML010000032.1 GCA_017556595.1 Bacteroides sp. | reverse complement strand
TTTCCTGCAATTTCTTGTTGCACACCATCTGTAATTTCCTGAGTAGGAACTTTATAATGGCGAATCATGTGATTATTAGAAACATTGATTTCTGGAAACTTATCTACTAAGCGTACGATAGGAGTTTCTTGATTTGATTGTCCTGAACAAAGCCAAACATCACCAACCAACACATCTCTAACCTTCAATTCGTTCACTTCCAACAAATATGGTCCGCCAGCCTTTTGTGGGGGTAAAGTTACACTCCATTCACCATCATTATTGGCCGCAGTTTCATAATAAGCACCATTGAATCGGACTGTTACTTTTTCGCCTGCCGATGCCCATCCCCAAATGTTTAACTCAACATCGCGTTGTAGCACCATCTTATCGCTTACCAACTTTGGCAAACGAACCTTTGCCAAAGTTGTAGGAGCGATTAACAATAAAGCGAATAGCATTAACAGCCAATTTACTTTATTTAAGTTTACGTGTTTCATAACAATAAGATTTACTTAGTTAAAGTACATCCAACCAATTATTTACCTACAAGAAGAAGGCCACCATTAGTTGGAATAGTTACTTCAATTTGTTGTTTCTTATTCAATTTTACTTCTTTCAAGCTACCTTGCAATTGAGCATCATCGCTATAGCAATCCAACACTTCTTTTGGTTGGAACATTGGCAATTGCAATTTCAATTTTATAGGTTCTGCTTGTGCATTAACACCTGCAATATACCATTTATCACCCTTTTTACGAGCAAATACAACATACTTTCCTGGATAGCCATCAATATAGCGCAAATCGTCCCATGTTGTAGGCACCTTCTTCATAAAATCGATAGCCCATTCAGGAGCATCGGTAAGGTTGTTTGGTGCTAATGCGAAGTGTTGAACAGGACTTTGGAACAATACAGCAGCAGCCAAAGCAAATACATCCGAAGTGACACGTTTTGAACCACGTGGCATATTTCTGGCATTGTAGTATTTGTTTAATGTACTACCACCAAAATCCATACTTCCTACCACATTGCGAATAAATGGGTGCATGGTTGCATTAAAGGCTTCAGAATCACAACTACCTTGACCAAAGCTCATGTTTTCACTTGCCAAAACAGCCTCGCTCGAAGCATAGTTTGGATACATACGTTCCCAACCACGTGGAAGTGTACAACCATGGAACACAACCAACAAACCATAATCATTGGCATCGGCCAAGATATCTTCGTACAATTGCATAGTTTGTTGTTTATCTCCGGCAAAGAAGTCAACTTTGATACCACGAATACCAATGCTTTGCATCCATTTCATTTCACGACGGCGTTCAATAGCACGGTCCATAATGCCACGAGGAGATTGAGGTGCATCATTCCAATAACCATTAGAGTTATACCATAAGAACAATGCTACATTCTTACTAGCTGCATAACGAGCCAATTCTTCAATCTTGTCGCGACCTATCTGAACATCCCACAATGCATCAATCAACACTGTTTCATAACCCATTGCAGCAGAGAAATCAATATAACGAATCTGTTCGTCAAACTTTGTACTATTATCCATTCCGATAATCCAACTCCACGAACCAGCACCAAAGATATACTCTTTTGAAGCCTCATAACGAGGTTCTACCACATCGA
>JAFYML010000388.1 GCA_017556595.1 Bacteroides sp. | reverse complement strand
TGACGAACGCGCATTATTCTACATGCGCCAACGTGGTATTCCCGAGAAAGAAGCCCGTTTGTTGTTGATGTTTGCTTTTGTAAACGAGGTAATTGATATGATTCGTTTGGATGCTTTGCGCGATCGTTTGCATCTATTGGTAGAGAAACGTTTCCGTGGAGAATTGAACAAGTGTAAAGGTTGTCGCATTTGTGGTAAAGAATAAAATTACGCGATATGATGAATCTTGACGATATACGAGCCGATTTTCCCATCCTTGGGCGCGAAGTGTATGGCAAACCACTTGTCTATTTGGATAATGGTGCTACTACACAGAAACCTCGTGTGGTGGTTGAGGCTATGACGGATGAATACTATTCGGTAAATGCCAATGTGCATCGCGGTGTACACTTCTTGTCTCAACGAGCTACCGAATTGCACGAAGGTAGTAGAGAGATTGTTCGTGCCTTTATCAATGCACGTAGCACAGCAGAGATTATTTTTACACGCGGTACCACCGAAAGTATCAACCTGTTGGCAAGTAGCTTTGCAGAGTCGCAGATGCGTGAAGGTGATGAAGTTATCGTAAGCGTAATGGAACATCATAGCAACATCGTTCCTTGGCAGTTAATGGCTGCTAAGCATGGCATTGTAATTAAGGTTATTCCAATGAACGACGATGGCGAATTGTTGTTGGATGCTTATCGTGAACTCTTTACCGAACGGACACGAATTGTTTCTGTGGCGCATGTAAGCAATGTACTTGGCACGGTGAACCCGGTCGAAGAGATTATTCGCTATGCACACGAACAGGGTGTGCCTGTCTTGGTAGATGGTGCACAGAGTGTTCCCCACATGCCCGTGGATGTTCAAGCGCTCGATGCCGATTTCTATGTTTTCTCAGGTCATAAGGTATATGGCCCTACCGGTGTGGGTGTTCTTTATGGTAAAGAAGAGTGGCTCGATCGCTTGCCGCCCTATCAAGGTGGTGGCGAGATGATTCAAACGGTGAGCTTTGAAAAAACCACATTCAACGAACTGCCTTTCAAGTTCGAAGCCGGCACGCCCGACTTTGTTGGTACAACCGGTTTAGCTCGTGCATTAGAGTATGTTTCGGCTATCGGAATGGATAAGATTACCGCCTACGAGCACGAATTAACGACCTATGCCACCAATCGTTTGATGGAGATTCCCGGTATGCGTATCTTTGGTCAGGCTAAAGAGAAAGGCAGTGTTATCTCTTTCCAAGTGGGTGACATCCATCATTTCGACCTCGGTACGTTGCTCGACCGTCTCGGTATTGCCGTACGCACCGGTCACCATTGCGCCCAACCCTTGATGCAACGTTTGGGTATTGAAGGCACCGTGCGTGCTTCGTTTGGATTATACAATACGAAGGAAGAAATAGACGTATTGGTTGCAGGTATCGACCGCGTAAGAAAAATGTTTTAATCGTTCAAAATGTTATTGCCCTACCTAAATAACGGAATTATTGAAGCTGGTTGCGACGAGGCTGGTCGAGGTTGCTTGGCTGGTGCGGTTTATGCCGCTGCAGTTATTTTGCCACCCGATTTTCAGTGTGAATTACTGAACGATTCGAAGCAGCTGACCGAGCGTCAGCGATACGAACTTCGTCCTATCATTGAACGCGAAGCGGTGGCATGGGCTGTGGGCGTTGTAACACCGGAGGAAATTGATAAAATAAACATTTTGCAGGCTTCGTTCTTGGCTATGCATCGGGCTATTGATGGCTTGAAAACACGCCCCCAACATCTGTTGATTGATGGTAATCGTTTCCGCAAATACCAAGATTTGCCCCATACCACGGTAGTTAAAGGTGATGGTAAGCTGATGAGCATTGCTGCCGCAAGTGTCTTGGCAAAAACTTATCGAGATGATTACATGAACGCATTGCACGAACAATATCCTCATTATGGTTGGAATCGTAACAAAGGATATCCAACAAAAGAGCATCGCCAAGCTATTGAACAGCATGGAACTACCCCTTATCATCGCTTAACCTTCAACTTATTGGGCGATGGTCAATTATCTTTGCCTTTTTAAGTGCAAAGAGTATAAATCCTCTTTAGATTTTTAACATCAAGGTATAGTCTCAATTCTCAATTTATTCGTACCTTTGTAGCCTAAAACAATAGAAATCACTTAAAACAATTAATATGAGCAAGAAAGCCTTACTTATGATTCTTGACGGCTGGGGAGTCGGCTCTCAAGGAAAAGACGATGTAATCTACAGCACACCAACTCCTTATTGGAACACATTGTTGGCCAACTATCCACACTCTTTGTTGCAAGCAAGTGGCGAAAATGTGGGATTGCCCGACGGACAAATGGGTAACTCGGAAGTGGGACACTTGAATATTGGTGCCGGACGAATTGTCTATCAAGACCTTGTAAAGATTAACCGTGCTTGTGCAGACAATAGCATCCTTAACAACAAGGAAATCGTTACTGCATATACATATGCAAAGGAAAATGGTAAGAACATCCACCTTATGGGTTTGACAAGCGATGGTGGTGTGCATAGCTCACTCGTTCACTTGTATAAATTGTGCGACATTGCTAAGGAATATGGCATCGACAATTGCTTTATCCACTGTTTTATGGATGGTCGCGACACTGACCCAAAGAGTGGTAAGGGATTCATTGAACAACTCAGCGCTCATTGTGCTCAATCGGCCGGTAAGATTGCTTCTATCGTAGGTCGTTTCTATGCAATGGACCGCGACAAGCGTTGGGAACGTGTGAAAGAAGCTTACGACTTGCTCGTTGAAGGTAAGGGTAAGAATGCTACTGACATGGTACAAGCTATGCAAGAAAGTTACGACGAAGGTGTTACTGACGAATTTATCAAGCCTATCCACAACGCAACAGTTGATGGTACTATCAAGGAAGGTGACGTAGTAATCTTCTTCAACTACCGTAACGACCGTGCTAAAGAATTGACTATCGTATTGACTCAACAAGATATGCCAGAACAAGGTATGCATACTATCCCTGGTTTGCAATATTATTGTATGACTCCATACGATGCATCGTTCAAGGGTGTACACATCCTTTTCGATAAGGAAAATGTACAAAATACATTGGGCGAATACCTTGCTGCTCAAGGAAAGACTCAACTTCATATTGCAGAAACAGAGAAGTATGCACACGTAACATTCTTCTTCAATGGTGGTCGTGAAACTCCATACGACAACGAAGATCGTATCCTTGTTCCTTCTCCAAAGGTGGCTACATACGACCTTAAGCCTGAAATGAGTGCTTACGAAGTGAAAGATAAGCTCGTTGAAGCTATCAACACTCAAAAGTACGACTTCATTGTGGTGAACTATGCAAATGGCGATATGGTGGGTCATACAGGTATCTACGAAGCTATTCAAAAAGCAGTTGTTGCTATCGACGATTGCGTGAAGGCAACTGTAGAGGCTGCTAAGGCTAACGACTACGAAGTTATCATCATTGCCGACCATGGTAACGCTGATCGCGCGCTCAACGATGATGGTACACCAAACACTGCTCACTCATTGAATCCTGTACCTTTTGTTTACGTTACACAAAACAAGGATGCTAAGGTGGAAAATGGTGTATTGGCCGACGTTGCTCCTTCAATTCTCCACATCATGGGTCTTCCACAACCTGCTGATATGGACGGAAAAGACTTGATTAAGTAATACTGAATGTTATAATAAGAGCGGAAGAGCTTTTGTTCTTCCGCTTTTTTTTAGCTTTTGCATTTATGATACAAATTGATGATGTAGTTGTTTCACTTGATGTTTTACGCGAAAAGTTTCTATGCGACTTGAAGGCTTGTAAAGGCGAGTGTTGTATAGAGGGTGATGCCGGTGCTCCTGTTGA
>JAFYML010000387.1 GCA_017556595.1 Bacteroides sp. | reverse complement strand
TACAGGTAAACGCAAAGCGTGTAGCAATGAAGCAAACGAATATGTGTATCTGTTTAAGGATAGCTTGCAAAAGGATATAAAGCTTGTATTCCGATTGTATAATGACGGTGTGGCGTTTCGCTATGAAATTCCAGCCTTGGAAGAGGCGCTTATTAAGGACGAATTAACCACAATTCGTATTCCTGAAGGACGCAAAAGATGGATGCAAGCATACGACCAAGGATATGAAGCGTTCTATCCAGAAAGCACTACGGGAAAGATGACTACCGGAAGAAATCGTTCGCAACAATGGGGTAACCCAGCGTTGATTCAGGTAACAGACAATGTGTGGACACTGATTTCGGAGGCTGCTATCGAAAAAATACATAGTGCATCGTCGTGGAAAAACGAAAACGAGGTGGCCGATTATAAATTGTTCCTCGACAAGAATGAAAAGGCAGTGTCGGGTGATTGGTTCTCGCCATGGCGTGTAGTAATGATTGGATCGTTGGCCGATGTAGTGGAATCAACACTGATTACTGATGTAAGTCCGGCAAGCCGTTTAGAGGATACAAGCTGGATTCAACCCGGAAATGTGTCGTGGATTTATTGGGCTTACAACCATGGCTCGAAGGATTACCAAATTGTGAAAAAGTATATCGACATGGCGGTGGAAATGAAATTGCCATACGTGTTGATTGATGCTGAATGGGATGAAATGAGCAATGGTGGAACTATTGAAGATGCTATAAACTATGCTAAGGAGTGTGGTGTAAAGCCGCTGATTTGGTATAACTCTTCTACTGCTTGGATTAAGGAGTGGGGAGCTCCTGGCCCTCATCAACGATTGAACGATCCCGCAAAACGCGACAAAGAGTTTGCTTGGTTGGAAGAGATTGGCGTTGTGGGCGTGAAAATTGACTTCTTTGCTGGCGACTTGCAAGAGACGATGGAGTATTACATCGACTTGTTGGAGTGTGCTGCTAAGCATAAATTAATGGTGAACTTCCACGGGGCTGCAATTCCAAGAGGATGGCAACGTACTTATCCGCATATGATGACCGTGGAAGCGGTGTATGGCGCTGAATGGTACAACAACGCACCGGTGTTGACTCCGCGTGCTGCTGCTCATAATGCAACGCTTCCATTTACACGCAATGTGATTGGCCCTATGGATTATACGCCTTGTACATTCTCGGATTCTCAACATCCACACATCACATCGAATGGTCATGAATTGGCATTGCCAGTGCTCTTCGAATCGGCGCTTCAACACTTGGCCGACCGTCCAGAAAGCTATTTGTCTCAACCAGAAGTTGTACAAAACTTCTTGAGCAACTTGCCAACCACTTGGGATGATACTAAGTTGGTTACCGGATATCCGGCCAATCACGTTGTAATGGCTCGTCAAAGCGGTGAAAAGTGGTATGTTGCCGGTATCAATGGTAAAGATGAAAACAATACCATCAAGCTTGATTGGAGTTTCTTAGCCGATGGCGAATACGAAGTGCTCATCTTCAAAGATGGCGGTAGCAAAGAAAAACCTTGGACATTCGAGCATATTGTTTCTACACCTGCTGACCTCTTCAATCAAATTGAACTCTTGCCAAGAGGCGGATTCGTGGTGGAATTGAGAATTAATAAAATTAAAAATTAAGAATTAAAAATTAAGATATGAACTTTCACGAAATAGGAAAAACAGGATTAAAGGTTTCGAACCTTAGTTTTGGCGCATCATCATTGGGTGGCGTTTTCCATCAAATTAAAGAGAGTGAGGCCATCGAGGCGGTGTTTACGGCTATCGATAATGGCATGAATTTTATAGACGTTTCTCCCTATTACGGACACTACAAGGCGGAAACCGTATTGGGAAAAGCCTTGAAAGAGATTCCAAGAGAGAAATATATCCTCTCTACTAAGGTGGGACGCTATGGAAAAGATGGCGTAAACACTTGGGATTACTCAGGCAAACGAGCCACCGAAAGTGTGTACGAAAGCATGGAGAGATTGAACGTAGAATACATTGATTTGATTAATGTACACGATATTGAGTTTGCCGATTTGAATCAAGTGGTAAACGAAACATTGCCTGCGCTAACCGCTCTCCGCGAGAAAGGGGTAGTGGGACATGTGGGGATCACTGACTTGCAATTGGAGAACTTGCAATGGGTTATCGATCATAGTCCTGTGGGTACGGTGGAATCGGTGTTGAACTTCTGTCACCATTGCTTGAACGATGATAAGCTACTCGATTATTTGGATTACTTTGAAAGCAAAGGCATTGGCGTTATCAATGCATCGCCTCTATCTATGGGTTTGCTCTCGCAACGCGGTATTCCCGATTGGCATCCAGCACCGAAATTGCTCGTAGAGGCTTGTAAAAAGGCAGTACAACATTGTGAAAGCAAAGGTTATCCAATCGAAAAATTGGCTATCCAATATGCAGTGAGCAATCCAAGAATAGCAACAACTTTGTTTAGCTCGGCCAATCCGCAAAACGTGCTTAAAAATCTGCGCTATGTGGAAGAGCCAATCGATTGGCAATTGGTGAAAGAGGTGAAAGAGATTATAGGCAATCAACAACGTGTGAGTTGGGCTAACTCTTAATATTTTATATAAGGTATGGATTTCAAGATTATCGATGCGCATGCTCACTTGTGGCTGAAACAGGACACGGTGGTAGATGGATTGCCTATCAAGACACTGGAAAATGGACGCTCGATGTTCATGGGCGAAGTAAGACAAATGATACCTCCCTTTATGATTGATGGCGTGAATAGTGCCGAAGTGTTTCTCTCGAACATGGATTATGCACAAGTATCGGCGGCGGTCATAACACAAGAGTTTATCGATGGTATTCAGAACGACTACTTGCAAGAGGTGGTGAAACGCTATCCCGATAGATTCTTTGTGTGTGGAATGTGCGAGTTTCGTAAACCGAACTTTTTACCGCATGCTAAAGAGTTGCTCGATAATGGTTTCCGCGCTATAAAAATACCTGCTCAACGCTTGTTGTTACCCGAAGGAAGAGTAAGCTTGACAAACGATAAGATGATGCAAATGTTCCAATTGATGGAGAAAAAAGGAACTATTCTTTCGATTGACTTAGCCGATGGTGATATGCAAGTGGGCGAGATGAAGGAGATTGCACAAACATTTCCTAACTTGAAAATTGCAATTGGACACTTTGGTATGGTGACACGTCAAGGTTGGGAAGAGCAGATAAAATTGGCGCGATACAAGAATGTATTCATCGAGTCGGGTGGTATTACTTGGTTGTTCAACGATGAATTCTACCCATTCC
>JAFYML010000386.1 GCA_017556595.1 Bacteroides sp. | reverse complement strand
TACCCAATAGGGGGCTGGAACGATAACCTCTTCGCCTGGATTTACCAAGGCTAAAATGGTGTTGCATACCGATTGCTTTGCACCATTAGCACATGAGATTTGTGCGGCAGTATATTCTAAGTTGTTTTCGTTTTTAAGTTTGGCAACAATGGCATTGCGCAATGCCGGATATCCCGGAACCGGTGAGTAACGAGAATAGTTGTCGTCGATAGCTTTCTTGGCAGCTTCTTTGATGTGGTCGGGGGTGTTGAAGTCGGGTTCTCCAACACTAAGGTTGATTACATCTACACCTTGCGCCTTCAATTCGGCACTCTTTTGTGACATCGCCAATGTGGCCGATGGTGACAAGCTGTTCAAGCGATTGGATAATACGTTCATACTTGTTTCTATATATCTATGGTTAATATTTACTTATTGAAATGAAGGGTATGTCCCATTCTGTCTTTCTTGGTGCGTAGGTAGCGCTCGTTGTGGCAGTTGGGGGTGATTTCGATGGGTACGTTCTCTACGATTTCTAATCCGTAGGCTTCCAGACCAACGCGCTTCACGGGGTTGTTGGTCATCAAGCGCATTTTGTGTACGCCCAATTCGCGCAAAATCTGTGCGCCAACGCCATAGTCGCGCTCGTCGGCCAGGTGGCCAAGGTGCAGGTTGGCATCAACGGTGTCGAGACCATTCTCTTGCAGCTTGTAGGCTTTGATTTTTTCCATCAAGCCAATGCCGCGTCCCTCTTGGTTCAGATAGACGACTACTCCTTTGCCGGCAGCTTCAATCATCTGCATGGCTTTGTGAAGTTGGTCGCCACAATCGCAACGTTGCGAAGAGAAGATGTCGCCTGTCATGCACGACGAGTGTACACGTACTAAGATCGGCTCGTCTTCTTGCCATGTGCCTTTGAAGAGTGCCACATGTTCCAAACCATTTGAGTTTTGGCGGAAAGGAATCAAGCGGAAGTGGCCATGGTCGGTAGGCATATCTACTTCGTAGCCTTTTTCTACGATAGATTCTTGTTGCAAGCGATAGGCTATCAAATCTTTGATTGAGATTAGCTTGAGGTTGAATTCATCGGCCATCTTGCGCAATTCGGGCAAGCGAGCCATGCTACCATCTTCGTTCATAATCTCCATCAGGGCACCGGCTGGATACAAACCGGCCAAACGTGCCAAATCGACTGCGGCTTCGGTGTGTCCGGCACGACGAAGCACTCCCTTGTCTTGTGCATACAATGGGTTGATGTGGCCGGGACGACCAAAGGTGGCAGGTGTAGATGAGGGGTCGGCCAATGCTTGGATAGTAGCAGCACGGTCGGAAGCCGATACACCGGTAGAGCAACCTTCCAACTTGTCGATGGTTACGGTGAAGGGGGTGCCCAACACGGATGTGTTGTCTTGCACTTGATGGGGTAAATCCAACTCCTTGCAACGCGATAGGGTGATGGGTGCGCAAAGTACGCCACGTGCGTATTTCAGCATGAAGTTCACCTTCTCGGGAGTTACTTTCTCGGCTGCAATAATCAAATCGCCTTCGTTTTCGCGATCTTCGTCATCTACTACAATTACGAAATTACCGGCTTTGATTTCCTTGATAGCCTCTTCAATTTTATCTAATTTTATCATTTCCATCATCTTAACTTAGTAAAGGTTTTGTTCTTTAATAAAGTTGATTATGTCGCTGTTGTTCTTCACAATCTTCTCTACATCTTTCATTAGTCGCAAACGGAAAATCCAGATGCGGAAGTAGAAGAACAAACCAATAGGTATAAGTGCTCCGCAAATCAGGTTCAGCCAATATTGCTTGAATGGCCTAACGTGAGCATATACGGGTATAATGGGGTAATTGTTCAGCAAGTTTATCAGTGAAGCGTATTGCGTGTTCGACATCTCATCGATCAATGCTTCCATTTGGTCGTTGATGCGTACCATCTC
>JAFYML010000385.1 GCA_017556595.1 Bacteroides sp. | reverse complement strand
TGCGTTTCCCCTCTTCCATTTGCATGAACTTGTTGGTTATTTGCTGCATCTCTTTCTCTGTGAAGTCGTGATGATCGGCAAATGCAAGCATTTCCACCTTTTCGGCTTTTTGGCTTACCTCTTCGAATAGAGGCTGGGGTTGTGCGATACCTGCTACCAAAAGCACTTGTTTGTTTTCAAGATTTTCGTTGGTAGATGCAAAGAGTGGTTTTAGCTTGCCATAGCGAAAGCGTGAGAAGAAAACGGGCTGATGTTCGGCTGCTTTTAGTTTGCTTGTCATGGCCTCATAATCTGCAACGTGCAAGTTGTTCGGACATTTGGTCATAACAATGGCATTGGCACGTTGCTTGCCTTTGCTTGTTTCGCGCAAACGGCCAGCCGGCATTAGTGCATCGTTGAAGTAGGGACGATTGAAGTCGGTCAACAATAAATTGTATCCCGCCTTTGCATAGCGATGTTGGTAGGCATCATCCATGATAATGACATCGATGGGTGGGTTGACTACCTTCATCAGTTGTTCAATGCCGTGACATCGGTTTTCGTCAACTGCTACCCGGATGTCGGGAAACTTCTGTTTCATTTGGTATGGTTCGTCACCGATGTCGTGAGCAGTGCTATGCTCGTTGGCAAGCAGATAACCTTTGGTGTGTCGCTTGTATCCACGGCTTAAGGTGGCTATGTTCAAACCTTCGCTTTGTAATAGGCGTATCAGGTATTCGGTATGTGGCGTTTTGCCAGTACCACCTACGGCAAGGTTTCCCACACATATAATAGGTATGTCGAAACTCTTTGATTGGAGGATGCCCCAATCAAAGAGTTTGTTTCGTAAGCCTGTACCTATGCCATATAACCAGGCAAAGGGTAGTAGTGCTTTTTGCATACCTATATATTTATGTTATTAGTTGAAATCTACAATATAGGGCATACGAGCTTGTATAGGGTTAACCTTATCAAGTTCGTCGAGCATGTAGAGGTGCTTGCTAACTTCGTTTAGCTTCTTACCCATGACGCGTGTTCTGATATAATTGTCCACGCCCTTGCTTGTGCTTTCCATCAATGTTTCGATGAAACTCTTTTCGCCTGGATAGTTTTGGATGCTATATGCTTCTACGCCAGCCTTTTCTATAGCAATATCGAGGGCTGTGTCAATACCGCCAAGTACATCCACCAAACCTAAGTCGAGTGCCATGCTACCTGTCCATACACGACCTTGTCCCACTTGGTCAATCTCTTCTTTTGTTTTGCCGCGTCCGTCTGCGCAACGAGTTAAGAAGAGGTCGTAACCGCGTTCAACGTTAGCTTGCATCTTTTGTTGCTCAGCACTATTCATAGGGCGTGTCAAGTCGCCAAAGTCAGCAAATTCGTTTGTCTTTACTACGTCTGCAGCTACACCAATTTTTTTGGTTAGTTTTTCTACGTATGGTACCAATCCAAAGATACCAATCGAGCCGGTAAGGGTAGTAGGTTCGGCTACGATAGTATCGGCATTACAAGAGATGTAGTAACCGCCCGATGCTGCATAGTCGCCCATAGATACGATAACGGGTTTCTTTGCTTTCAACTCTGTTACGGCATGCCAAATTTGTTCAGAAGCAAAGGCGCTACCACCGGGTGAGTTTACGCGAAGCACAACAGCTTTTACGTCATCGTCGTTTTGCAACTTACGCAAATCTTTGATTACTTCGTTGCCTACGATTTGTGCTTCACTGCCGCCCAAAGCTGATGAACCTGCTTGGTCAACAATTTCTCCTTCAGCATAATATACCGCAATGATATTTCCGCTTGGGTCTTTTGGTTGTGTCTTCTTGACATTCTTCATGGCCGACAAGCCAATCATGTTCAAATCATCGTCTTCGTCGATGCCGGCAATGGTTTTCAGATAATCGCGTACGTTGTTCTTATAAATCAATGTATCAATCAATCCACATTCAATGTTAGCTTCAGCTGGCTCGGTCATCATCATGCGGTCGGCCAATTCATTCAATTGTTCTACGCTGAGATTTCGGTTGTTGGCCACATCGTTGATGATGGTTTGCCAGATAGAACCTGTGTAGGCTGTTACCTGTTCGCGATTGGCTTCGCTCATTTCCATTGTGATATAAGGCTCTACGGCTGATTTGTAGGTACCTACCTTAAATACTTGTATGCCAACACCTACTTTCTCTAATAAGTCTTTAAAGAAGATGTTTTGTGATGCAATACCGCTCCATTGAAGCATACCTCTTGGGTTCAGCATTACCTTATCGGCCACACTTGCCAAGTAGTATTCGCTTTGTATGTAATTGTCAGCATAGGCTACGATAAACTTGCCGCTCTCTTTGAAATCAACCAATGCATCGTGAATGGCCTTGAGCGATGCGTAATTAGCTGCTAAAGAGCCTTCGCTTTGCAAATAGATACCTTTGATGTTTTCATTCTCTTTTGCTTTTTGGATAGACGAAAGGATATCGTTCAATCCAATGCTGTTTTCATCGCCTGTGATTGATGCAAGCGGATTGTCCACGCTACGGTCACTGA
Source organism: Bacteroides sp. (assembly GCA_017556595.1). Lineage (GTDB taxonomy): Bacteria > Bacteroidota > Bacteroidia > Bacteroidales > Bacteroidaceae > Bacteroides. The sequence continues at coordinate 997 of JAFYML010000385.1, read as the reverse complement.
TGCTTCCACTTAAATTCAGTGAGAATACTGAGTTCTTAGTAACTTTTGTTTCCGATTCGGAAGAAGCTACCGAGCCAAAGAAGGTTAGAATACCCAAAAAGAAGAATAATACACCAGCTACGATGATACCTAATACGGTAGCAAACGTAAATTTAAGAAAATCTTTCATTGTTTTTATTTAATATTTATGGTTTGTATTTAACAAAATTAGCAACAAAGATATGCAAAAAAGTTGTTTTTCTTCCCATATCGCCTAACTTTTTAGCACTTTGAGAGCAAAACGCTTGAAAATGTTTGCAAATGAGCCGTCGTAATGCTACTTTTGCAAGAAAATAACCCAATATTCTTGTAACAGCTATGAACGAAAAGAAGTTTATATCGCCCGGTGCGTGGTTCTCTATTAACTATCCGGCCGATTGGAATGAATTTGAAGACGGCGAAGGCTCGTTCTTGTTTTATAATCCCGACGAATGGACGGGTAATTTCCGTATTTCGGCTTATAAAGGCGAAAAAGGTTTCGGTCTTGATGCCTTGCAACAAGAATTGCGCGAAAATGCATCGGCTACTCCCAAAGTAATCGGTGCGTGGAAGTGTGCTTATAGCAAGGAGATGTTTCAAGAAGAAGGGGAATACTATACCTCTCACTTTTGGGTGATTGATGGCGGTAACTTGGTTATAGAGTGCTCGTTTACAGTGCCTAAAGGCGCATCGTCGGCACAAGCCGAGGCGGTTATTTCCTCTATCGAAGTGCGCCAAGAAGGGGTGAAATATCCGGCCGAGGTTATTCCAGTGCGACTATCCGAAATATATCAGATAAACGAGGCTTACGAATGGGTGTCAACCTTGGTAAAAGAGCAACTGAAAAAAGATTTCCAAGGCATTGAAGAGGATATTCCTCATATACAACAAGCCATTACAAAGCTCAATCCATCGCCCAAAAAACGCGAAGTATGGTTGTCGTTAGGTATTGCGTTGTGTGTTATCCTTTCGAACGAAG
>JAFYML010000384.1 GCA_017556595.1 Bacteroides sp. | reverse complement strand
TGGTCGCTAAACATTGCTCAGGAGTTAGGTGCTAAATACATCCATGCTACTGTTAATCCGGAAAACAGTCATAGCGGCCAGAACTTCATCAAGCGAGGATTTGTAGTCAAGAAGACAATTGAGAAATACGGCGGTCTCACTCGTAACCTTCTCGAATACGAAGTACGTTCGTAAGCCCCAGCACTACAAATCCACTACCGTAATGCCGGCACCACCAAACTGAACATGCTCGTCTTGGAAGTGAACCACACCCGGAACAGATTGTAGGTATTGACGGATTAGGGTGCGCAGAATGCCCGTACCTGTTCCGTGAAGAATGCGCACACGGTTCATGCCCACAAGGATAGCATCGTCGATGAAATAGGTTACCGCCTGCAACGCTTCATCGCCACGCATGCCGCGCACATCAATATCCTGTTTGAAGTGCAACTTCTTTTCGTACATCACATCGTGCGTTTGCGTGCTGACAAAGGTACTCTTCGTGCTCACATCCGTTTGGCGAAGCTGTGCTTGCGTCACCTCCAAGCGTGGCAGTTTGACGGTGGTTTTCAGACTACCAAAAGCCACCACTGCATTCTTACCATTCACCTCTAGCACTTGTCCCACGGTTGTTTGTCCCTTAATGCGCACATGAGCGCCCGGTACAATGGCCGCAATACGCTCTGCCTCTTGGCGAGCTTGCAATGCAGCTTGTTCTTCGGGCGATAAAGTAGGAGCGTTAGCTTTTTGCGCTTTCTTTTCCTTTCGTCGCGCTTGCTTCTCCTGCAAACGTTGCATTTTGCGTGCAATCTTTTCCTCTTGTTCCTGTGCAGCAATGGCTTCGAGCGATTCGCGGAAGTCGGTCAGTTCCTGGCGCACTTGGCGTGTCTTCTCTTTCTCGGCCTGTGCCTCTTTAATGGCACGAATGGTATTTTCAATCTTCGCATTGGCTTCGCTCATCAGTTGCTTGGCCTCCTCTTTGGCTTGGCGGATAATCTCCTTGCGTTGTTTCTGCAACTCCTCCATTTCGCTTTGATAGCGAGTGATAGTATCCTCCATCTGCTTCTCGCGCTGACGGATATTTTGGCGTTTATTCTCCCAATAGCGCTTGTCGCGCACAATATCTTGCAAATACTTATCGCTTTGGATATACTCGCTACCCACAATCTCCGATGCATCGGCAATCACCTCTTAGGGAAGACCTATCTTGCGTGCTATCTCCACCGCAAACGAGCTACCCGGCTGACCAATCTGCAGTTGGAACAACGCCTGCATCAAGTGACGGTCGTACAACATCGCCCCGTTCACCACACCTTCGTGATTGTCGGCAAAGTGCTTCAAGTTCTGATAGTGCGTTGTGATAACGCCAAAGGTGCGCTTCTCGTTGAAACGCTTCAGCACCGCTTCGGCAATGGCACCACCAATCTGCGGCTCTGTACCGCCACCAAACTCATCAATCAAGATAAGGCTTTGTTCGTTACAATGGCGCATCATCAACTTCATGTTGGTCAGGTGCGACGAGTAAGTACTCAAGTCATCCTCCAAACTCTGCTCATCGCCAATATCAATGAAGATACTGCCAAAGATACCGGCTTGGCTACGTTCGTGCAACGGAACAAGCAAGCCACATTGCAACATATATTGCAACAATCCCACCGTCTTCAAGCATACCGATTTACCCCCGGCATTTGGTCCCGATATAATCAGGATGCGCTGACTTTTATGCAATTCTATATCCAGCGGCACCACCTTCTTTCCGTGCTTGGCCAATGTGATTTGCAACAACGGATGGATAGCTGTAGTCCAATCGATATGCGGTTTGCTGCACAAGGCAGGCTTCAAGCTATTGCTTTGTAGGGCAAACAACGCCTTTGCGCGAATAAAATCGATTTGTGCCAAGAACTCATACGACAGTAACACATCGGGAATGGCGGGACGAAGCTGAATACTGAACTCCGTTAAGATGCGGATAATCTCGCGACGCTCTTCATTTTCCAGTTCGCGAATGCGGTTATTGGCTTCCACCACCTCGGCAGGTTCAATAAACACCGTCTTACCACTGGCCGATTCATCGTGAACAATACCGCGAATCTTACGTTTCAAGGCAGGAGCCACCGGAATCACCAAACGACCATCGCGCAGCGTAGGCGTAACATCCTTTTCCACCACACCTTCGCTTTGTGCGTTGCGCAGAATTGTATTGAGCGAGCGCGAAATGCTACTCATCGTGCTTTGCAGTTCGCGACGAATGCGCGACAGCTCGGCCGAAGCATTATCCTTAATCTTACCATAAGGCGACAGGATGGCATTGATGCGAGTGATGAGTTGCGGAAACACCATAATGTCGCCAGCCAACTGTCGCAGGCAAGGGTAGGGGCTATCCGATTCATCGTCGGCATCACGCATCAAGAAGCTCACAATATCCCTAATCGTCTCCAACGACCGACGCAAGTCGAACAGTTCGTTTTCGTCCAAATACATTCCTTCCACCCGAATGCGGTGCAACGATGGACGCACGTCGAAGAAATAATTAGCAGGAAAGCCATCCTCCTCTTGCAAGATGCGTACAAACTCGCACACCAGGTCGAGCTGACTGTTCACCTCGGCATAGCGGTCACTAAATTGCATGGCATCCACACGTTCTTCGCCCAGCGAACTGAGGCATTTTTCCTTCAGCAAATGGCGTATTTGGTCGAAACCAATCTTCTGTTCAAAGTTGTTTGGGTAAATCATGCTGCGAAAATACAACTATTTTATGAAAAAACCGCGAAAGATGCTTGCAGAAATAAAAATGATTTGTACCTTTGCAGCGCTTTTAGAGAAAAGCACTTCTGAAAAGAGGTTTTGGAGAGGTGGCAGAGTGGTCGATTGCGGCGGTCTTGAAAACCGTTGTACCGAGAGGTACCCGGGGTTCGAATCCCTGTCTCT
>JAFYML010000383.1 GCA_017556595.1 Bacteroides sp. | reverse complement strand
CTTCAACCAAGTTTCGCGGTATTGCTTGCGAACATAGTCAATCAACTTGTTCTTCAAAGTCATACGAGTGTTCCAAATTTCTTCATCGGGAACATTATAGATAGCTTCCCAAAGCTTTTGGTTAGATTGGTCGTTATAGTAGCTTGCATCGAAATACTTAGCGTAGAGGTTCTTCCATTCGGTAGCGCTCCATGTTGGGAAGTGAACGCCGTTGGTTACGTAACCTACGTGGTTTTCTTCTGGGAAGTAACCCTTCCAGATAGATGGGAACATCTCTTGTGACACCTTTCCGTGCAACCAACTTACACCATTTACTTCTTGTGAAGTGTTGCAAGCAAATACTGACATACAGAAGCGTTCGCCCTTATCGCCAGGATTGTTGCGGCCGAGGTCCATCAAATCGTCCCAAGTGATACCCATACGTGGAGGATAACCACCCATGTACTTACCGAAGAGACCTTCGTCGAAGTAGTCGTGACCAGCAGGTACTGGAGTGTGTACTGTGTAGAGTGAAGATGCACGAACCAACTCGATAGCTTGTTCGTATGTCAAACCTTCGGCTACATAGTCGCAAATGCGTTGTACGTTAATCAAAGCAGCGTGACCTTCGTTGCAGTGGTAAACTTCTTTCTTGATGCCCAATTTCTTCAACATCAACATACCACCGATACCCAAAAGGATTTCTTGCTTCAAGCGGTTTTCCCAATCGCCACCATAAAGTGTATGAGTGATTGAGCGGTCGAATTCGCTATTCATTTCGTTGTCGGTATCGAGCAAGTAGAGCGAGATACGACCAACGTTTACGCGCCATACCAAAGCATGTACGTAGTAATCCAAATAAGGTACATCAACAATAACTTGCTTACCATCTTCACCCATAACTGGGTCGAGAGGCAACTGACCGAAGTTTTGTGCTTCGTAGTTGGCTATTTGTTGGCCATCCATAGAGAGTGATTGTGAGAAGTAGCCATAGCGATACAAGAAACCAACAGCACACATATCTACGTTGCTGTCTGATGCTTCCTTCAAATAGTCGCCAGCCAATACACCCAAACCACCTGAATATATTTTCAATACATGATTCAAACCATACTCCATGCTGAAGTAAGCTACAGAAGGACGTTCCTTGTTTGGCTCAACATCCATGTATGCGCGGAATTTAGCATATACCTCATTTACACGCTTCAAAATAGCTTTGTCAGCAGCAAGAGCTTCCAATTTAGCATAGTTCATACGCTCTAAAAGAAGAACAGGGTTTTGGCCTACTTCTTTCCAAAGAGCAGGGTCAAGGTCGCGGAACAATTGTGTAGCCTCGTAGTTCCATGACCACCAAATGTTGCGTGCCATTTCTGACAACTTCTCAAGTTCGGCAGGAACGTGCGATTTTACGTTTACTTCTCTCCAGTTCGGAGTGTTTACATTACTAACTTTAATCTTCATTGTTATAACTATTGATTAATACATCTTCTAAATTTCTCATTTGCCATTCAACATGCGTTTTTCAGCATTGCGCAAAGCGATGTCGTAGGCTTCGTAATAATACTTAATAAAGTGCTTCCACAAAGCTTGTTCGGCCACATGGGCAGCACGTTTACGGATACCCTTCACTTCGGTATCACTCTTTGCCGAGAAGGCAGTAATAGTATCTTTAATGGCATCGGCCACTTCAGAGTAGTTGTAGTCGGAACGATGGATTACTTCTACCCCATCGTTGATGCCATGTTGATTCTTCAAGCTATTTACCCAAAGACCGAAACCGGCCAAGTCGGTAGTTACAGTAGGTACCTTGAACGCAACACTCTCCAATGGTGTGTATCCCCATGGTTCATAATAAGAAGGATATACACTAAGGTCATGACCTAAGACAATGTCATAGTAGTGTTTGTTCAATATGCCATCTTTTCCATCAAGGTAGCAAGGCACAAAAATCACTTTCACTTTGTCTTCCGGACCATTATCCATACCTAAATACTTCAGCATGTCGAGCACTTGGTCGTGCGTCATATTGTGCAACCAATGTGTAATGAAGGGACATTGCAATGGTGTGGTG
>JAFYML010000382.1 GCA_017556595.1 Bacteroides sp. | reverse complement strand
GCTACAACAGCAACAAGTAGTGCTACTCTTAATAATTTTTTATTCATAGTTTAAACAATGGATCCCAAGGTTAATACATCACGGCAAGTGGAATCCGTTACCTTGCCGGATGGTATGGGTTAACTCTATGGTTATAATTCGAAATTCCCTATTAGTGTATATTTGTTACTCCTTACTTCTAACATATAGTATCCAACAGGTAATTCTGATATGTCTATTACTATATTATCTGAATCACTAAATTGATGCGAAATAACTATCATTTCGGTATTCGCTTCTAAAATAGAAATGGTAACATCCGATAAAGTATCAACATCATCCAACGTTATTACATCGTCTGATAGGTTAGCATAGAATAATTGTTGACCGATGCTACGAGTTGATGGTTCGGAAACGTCATCACCGATTATTTCCCTTTCGGGTAGTTGAGTCAAAACAATCAAAGTGTCTTTTTCCATCCCATTTGGATTGGCCATTACAATGGTAGGTACCATGAATAATGCTACTAATAATAAAAAATGTTTCATAACTATTACTGTTTAAATTTTCTTTTATTCGTGGCAAAATTACATAGTCACATCTAAACAAACATAAATAATAGTGTCACATTTTGAAGCAAAAGTGTAACATTTCATACATTAATCAACTAATATGCACTACTTTGACTTATTTACACGCTCATTAAGCAATTTTTTCAGTTTTCCTGCCTCATAATTCTCGCCCATCTTCTTCAGAATTTCGTTCTCCATCCGATAAATAGTCTGTCGCCGAACTTTTAATAGATTTGCCCTATCAACCGATGAAAAGTCAATCAACATCAATATGCAAAGTCGTTTTTCTTTTACCATCAATCCATACTCCAACTCCATAATGGTGAGGAAACCTTTCTCATCAACGTTCTGTTGCAAATCCAACCATTCGGCATCGTTCAAATCATCTTTAGAAAAGCCATTTGTTTTACAATCATCAAGAATAGCGTGCATTTTGGCATAAGTATCACTTTCTTTCAATTTTATCTGTACATATTTTCTTTTTTCTAATTGAAGAAGATGTAATTGTTTATCTACTTTTCCTCGTAATCCATAATGTTTCCTGGCAACACGATATAATAGAATGAGTATTAGCAATACAAACAAAATCAACAAAACTCCTATAAGAACATATCGTTTCACGATTAGTTCGTATTTTTCGCGTTCCTTCTGCAACAAGATTTCGTCCTCTTTCGACACAAGTTGTGAAACTAAAGATGTCTGGTTCAAACTATCTTTATAAGCAGAATATTGCCGTTCCATTTTTAAAGAAAGAGCAGAATCACCCTTATGCATAGCAATATCAGCCAAACGCATGTAAGCATTGCATTTATGAGTATATTTAGGCGAATTCAAAGCCCCTTGAAAGTAATAAGCTGCCGAATCAAGATTTGATAGTTTATAATAAGCTTCACCCATCAATATCATATTTCGGTATTTTTGTCGACCATTCTTTTTAATCCCAGCATGCAACTTTGCATAAAACAAGGCCTTTTTCCCATTTCTCATACGACTATACAATGCAGACAATGCATCGCATACTTGTAACTTTATGTGTTCATGTTCGAACATGGAAAGTACATCCATAGCTTTTTGTAAAATTCGTTCTGCTTCGATGTATTGTCCTTGATATAGTTTGATTTCACCCTGCATTGCATACGCTTCTATCCACAGACTTGTATCATTTTGCAAAAGAGCAATATCTTTTGCAATAGTAAACATACTATCTGCCCTTTCGAACAAACGTTGTGCATAATATAAATGCCCCACATTATTATATACCCTTCCCATTAACCGCTCATCGGCACAAGCCTTGGCATAATCCATAGCCTTATGGTAGGCTTCGAGGGCTGCAGGCAGCTTGTTCATATCGCGATATACACTGCCCAAATAGTAATGGGACAAGGCTTGCTTGGGGGTGTTGCCGGTGTGGTTGTAGTGACGCATGGCTGTAAGGATGAGCGAATCGGAGGTATGGGGCAGGTAGTTCTTGTCGTGCGCCTGGGTTAGCAACAAGGCATAGTGGGCACGCTGTTCGGCCGAAGGAAGTGTATCTGGCAAGATGGCTTGCAATAGCTGCAAAGCAGTGTCGGGGCACACATGCATCAGCGAGTCGGCCAGAATAAGTGCTGAGTGTTGAGTGCTGAGTGCTGGGTGCTCGGTGCCGGGTACCAAATTGGTACAGAGCAAGAAACAAACGAATAATATATTAGTTAATGTTTTCATTTTTTCTTCAACACAAACATGGGCAGATAGAAGAAGATGCCAACAAACGACATAATCAGACCACCCATAGTGCCGGCTGCAAGCGGAAACCAAAAGGCTTCCTTACCTTCGCCAACCATGAAAGGAATGAAACCCAACAGCGTGGAACTGATGGTAAGGAATATAGGTATCATCTTCACATTCCAGGCACGCACATACGCCCTACGCGAAGAGAGAAGCGGCCGACGACGACGGATGTCATTGAACTCGCTCAATATATAGATGCTGGCATTTACCGTGATGCCACAAAGCAAGACAAACGAGGCAAAACCGCCTTGGTCGAAGTTCAGTCCGAAAAGGTAGAACGTAAGGAACACACCAATATAGGATATGGGAATCACAAAGATAATGGCCAAGGGCTGTGCCAACGAGTTGAACAAAACGGACGACAGCACAAAGATAATGGCAATAATCACCAACAACAGGGCATACTGACTGTAGTCATCGCTACCCCAACTGTAATAGCTCGATTCGCTGCGGGCCGTATAGCCCATAGGAAGCTGTTTATTGAACTCTTCCAACGTCTGTTCCAACCGTTTGCGTCCTTGCTCGGCCGAACCAATGTATTCGTATTGCAGGCACAGACGATATTGCTGATTCTCTTTGGCTACGCTCTGTGGTGCCTGGCTCTTCTGCACCGTAGCAAAATCGCTCAGCTTGTACGACTTGCCACCGATATGAAACGGAACATTTGTCAGGCTCCAAACATCCCACTCACGCCCTTGGCGCGAATGGAGCTTGATTTGCTCCGTGCCATCATCTACCGGCAACGTGGCAGCATGGATATCGTGACCAAAGACAGGACGCAACACCCTATACAACTGCAAAGGCGAAATGCCTGCCTGCATCATCTTTGCATTGTCCAGCTCAAGGAAAAACTCCGTATAGTCGTCTTTGAAATGGGAAAAATCGGACGATATGGTCACCTCGTTGATACGACGCTGTGTCAGCAGTTCGGCCTTCAATCGCTCGGCCCAAAGATAAAGTTCGTCGTAGTTATAGCCATAAAGCTTTACGCGCGAACTGCCGGCACTCTGACGAATATCGTTGCTGAAGCCCTGGTCTTGCAATCCATATACCGACCACGAGCCACCACCCAACGTCAGCGACTTGCTGATGATATTCGCCTTCAGCATATACGGGAATCCGCTGTGCTGATGCTCGGCACGGAAGTAAACCTGTATAGAGGCACGATAGGCACTATGTACATTAGTCTGGAACTGACGGATTTCCGTGAACTCGCTCAGGTAGCTCTCCATGCGCTGCACAAGGGCATTCATCTGCTCCACCGTACTGCCGTTGGGCAAGGTGGCACTGATGGATAGCACCGGTTCGCTCTCTTCATTCCCCCAGTAGCTGCCTTCGTAAACCTTTTCGGCAAACAGACGCAACGTGCCGCCAAGGGCTTTATCCACAATGGGCTTCACATCTTC
>JAFYML010000381.1 GCA_017556595.1 Bacteroides sp. | reverse complement strand
GGTTAAAGTTTTCTTCATTTGCGCCCGGTGTATCGCTGATGATGCGGAAACTGAGAAAGTTCACACCATACAAATAGCACGTTTGTGCAATAGCTGCCGACTCCATGTCGCAAGCCAAACCATCGGGGAAGTGTGCCTTAATATCGGCAAGTTGTTGCTTGTCTTCGATGAATTGGTCACCCGTACAGATAAGTCCAGCATGGATACGACTTTCCAATCCTGTTTCGTTCAGCGACAAGGCATGTTGCAACAGAGGTTCATAACCTTCGAAGAAAAGAGGTAATCCTTGTACTTGTCCGTACTCGTTGCCCATGCTGCACCATACATCGTGATGCACCACTCGGCTGCTCACCACTACATCGGTCACTTGCAGACAGTTGTCTATACCACCGGCAACACCGGTAGAGATAATGCAATCGGGGTGATAACGACGAATCAGTTCGGCCGTACCTACGGCTGCATTCACCTTACCGATGCCGCATTGTGTCAGTACCACTTGGTTTTCGCCTAGTGTACCTTCCACATATTTGAATTGTCCATCACAAACTTCGTGTTTATCTTGCAAGCGGTCGGCCAATTGGCGATGCTCGCTATCCATTGCACTGATTATTCCAAGTTTCATATCATTTCATTTCAATCATTATAAACTACTTTCTCCACTCCTTGCAAGTCGGCACCCGAAGGTGATTGGAAGACGCGGAGGTCAAATTCGGGGATGATAGCCAATAGGTGGTCGAACACATCGCCTTGAAGATTTTCGGTAGGTATCCAACGCGTATCGGCCGAGAAGAAATAAAGTTCCATCGGGATACCGCGATCGGTAGGTTGTAATTGACGCACCATCAATGTCATGTCTTGATTCACGCGAGGCATGTTTCTCAGATATGCCGTCAGGTAAGCACGGAACACGCCAAGGTTGGTTTGTCTGCAACCATTCACCAAAATGCTATTATCGATATCGTTTTCGGCATTATACTTGCTTATCACTCGTTCGGTTTCCTCTATATAATCCTTCAATAACTGAATTTTACGATACTTCTCCAGCATTTCCGGTGTGCAGAAACGAACGCTGGTCATGTCGATATTTACGCTTCGCTTGATGCGTCGGCCACCACTATCGCTCATACCTCGCCAGTTTTGGAAGGAGTCGCTCACCAACAAGTAGGGCGGTATAGTGACAATGGTCTTGTCCCAATTTTGCACCTTGACGGTGTTCAGTGTCACTTCTATCACCGTACCATCGGCACCACATTTAGGTACAGAAATCCAATCGCCCACCTTCAGCATATCATTGGCCGATAGTTGCACGCCCGACACCACGCCCATGATGGAGTCTTTGAACACCAACATTAGGATAGCGGCCGATGCACTCAATCCTGCCAACAACGAAAGCGGTTTTTTATCGAAGAGGATAGCAATGACCAAGATAACACCTACAAACCACAATATCACTTGCCCGGTTTGCAACAATCCCTTCAACGGACGGTTGCGCAAGTGCTCCTTCTCGCTATAAACGGCATAGATGGCTTTCATCAAGGCGTTGACCAAATACAACAAGGCTATCAGCAAATAAATGTCGCATAGGTGCATAATAAAAGTCATCCACCCGGAAGAGATCTTGGCTAATGCCACCGGCAAAAGGTTAGTCAAGATGAAAGGCGGTATCAGTTTGCAAAAGCACTTCAGCACTTCATCGCCAAAAATAATATCATCCCACGATGCCTTTGTCTTCCTTATCAAGCGTGTCACTACATTCAGCAATAGCTTTTCGCAAACGAAACGTGCTACAAAAGCCAATAGTAGTACCAAAGCCACCGCTACGAATTGGTCGAGCCACCCAACCCATTCGGTGGAGATGCCCAACATCTCCAACCAACTATCTATGTGTGTCAATACTTCCATACTTAATAATCAAAACAAATCAATGCAAGCAAAAGATTACTATTTATAAGTGATTTTTTGTACAATTTGCCCAGGGTCTCCGATGTGGAAAGACAATGTATGCTCCTTAATACTTGAATCGAAAGGCAATGTCACCACAAAATCCTTACGATTTTCCATAACTTGCATCTTCCAACTTTCGGCATACTCCACAAATCGATTTTCGCAAACCACTGGTTCGCATCCATCCAGACTGATACCAAAAGTATTACTTCGTCCCTGATAAATAGGCCACATAGGTATCATAGATACACAAATGGTTATCTCGTCCTTACCTTCTGGTGCCACTTCTGTTTGGAAGGTAATGTCTATATGTTCGGAAGCTAAATTGGAAGCATCTTGTACGGCATCCAATGGTTCGCCCAATTGCAATGCCACCCAATCGGTACCCATCCCTTCAATAAGTCTGAAAGGTGCTTTAGCCTTAACACTAGTAAAATCTATCTTATTGTCAAACTCTGGATAGAGCTGCCTACTTGGAAGTTTATGCTTGCTTGTGGGTTCAGTACCTACTTCTGGCATCATTTGATACTTTGCACAGAAGCCGGGAGGAACTTCCGATATCATCTGATTCCATTTTCCATCAAGCATTGTGTTGAATTCGGTTATCAATTGCTGTATGCTATCGTTAGCAGCAAGAGAAGCAAGTGCATCTTCTTGCTTTCCAGTTTCGTGATTGCGTTGTGCCATAAGGAATTTCAAGTTCATCTGATAGGCCGACTTAACAGAGTATCCCAATACTTCGAAGAAGGAAATTGCAAGTTCATTGGGCAATTCGGAAAGAATTTGTTGACATTCGTCCGAAATTTGTTTGTAATCGGCCAAACGTGCTTGAGCAGTACCTGTTTCGAACGAGTAATCCGTATCATGCAACAAATCGTAGTGTGGCATATCCCATTCGCGTTCGTAACCCATATATTCGGGTTTTCTATCCCAAGCCAAACGATAATATTCGTCCAAGATAGTTTGGAAGCGTTCGTAATATTCCTTTCCGAACACAGAGGCAAGCCATTTTGCCTGATATTTGTTGGCATTTTCGTAAGAGAAATCATCAAAGCTCCATGCCATTTCCATAAACATCTGCACACCAAGTTCCATAGGCTTGATATCGCCTACGTTCAATAACCAATAGCGATTTGCTCCAGCATCATACGCTTTTTTAAGTTCTTCGTACATTAATGCTGGGGCAGTAGTATTAAGCCATAGGTAATCGTGTGGAGCACCAAGATAGCTTAAATGGTAATAAACGCCATTGCCGCCACTACGTTTTCTCTCTTCCTCGTTGCTCACTCGTTTCATGTAGCCGTAGTTATCGTCTGTCCAAACAAGGGTAATATCTTCGGGTACAACAAGTCCTGCATCGTAAATATCAAGTGTTTCTTTATAAGGTACAAATATTTGCTTTATTTCGTCAGCCGATTGTTTTTTGTAGTTTTCAAGAATACCTCGCTGAACGGCAAACACTTGCTCCAAAGTGCGTGCTCGCACGGACGGATCGGTAGAGCCTTTCATCGCCTCGTCGTGCAATCCACGCATACCTACCGTATAGATATTGTCATATTGTGATGTTTCCCGAATTCGGTTATCGAACTTTTGCACAATTCTATCACGATTGGTCAAGAAATTCCATTCGCCATCTCTTTCTACATCCCATTCCGATGGTGCGGCATTGTTCACCAATAGCGGTTCGCAATGACTTGTAGTTATCATAATGCCCCACTTATCTGCCGATACTTGGCTTTCGGGATGGCTATAGAAAGCACCTGTACATGTATGCATGGCCGGTGCAAGCATATTTGCTTTGAGGCGAAGAAGTAGTTCACACACTTTGTCATAGGTTTTAGGACCAATATCGCCAAGTTCCTTTTCAAAATTTCTTTCCGACCATGTTTTCATGCCCCAATCTTCATCGTTAATAAAGACTCCACGATATTTAATGGTAGGTTCTTCGGATATATAATCTTCTCCATACATTACATTCGCGTTCTTTGCAACCGGCACATCGGCCCACCAATACCATGGGTTCACCCCTATTTTCTCGGAGATACGAAATACACCATAAGCCAATCCGCGAGGATCGGAACCTACAACCTCTATTTTATTAGCATCGGTACGGATTGAAAACGACTCCCAAAGACCATTTATTTCATTTACATCAGATATGACCGTCGAATTTCCTATAGTACCAAGCAACACCATTGCACCTTCAACGGGTGTAGTAGCTACAGATGGACGTACACCAGATACACGCTCAATATCATCGGCAAGCGTCTGTGCCATTTGTGCAACAAGTGGGCGATCCGATTGATCGTAAACGATGGTTACTTTAGTAAGGTCTATAGTTCGTTCTGTACAAGAAGTCAGAAACACCGAAATGTTGCAAAGTAACAACAATGCAAGAAAGATTTTTTTCATAAAAGCTTAATACCTATTTAAAACATTATTTACCGAACAAAATTAACCTTTTTTCCTATTTTTGACGCTATACAAAGCTGTACATCCACCCGTTTTTTAATTATTTTAACAGTTATCACTATACTAGTATTTCATTTTTATGACTATCGGCTCATACTTGAGAATATGCATGCGATTTCTTTTCTATTCACAAACAAATTTTTCTTTCATCCACCGAAAAGAAATTGAAGACCAATGGCAAAGAATTTGTTTCCTGACTAAGATAAACTAAAATCACGACGTGATTTCATGAAATCACAGTGTGATTTTACAAAACCACGATGTGGTTTACTAAAATACCGCCGGTATTTTAATTTTACGCAAGCATTTACAACTTTTTTCTCCACCAAAAGGAAGTTTTTCACTAACGATGCAAAAGTAAATTACGTGCAATTAAGGAAGATTTGCAAGCAGTTTGCGGCAAGTTCGTAAATAAATGCCTACCTTTGCACCCTAAATATATAAGGTATATGATAAAGAAGATTCTTCCCGACTTGATAGCGATAGCCCTATTTGCGGTACTCTCGTTTGCATATTTCTGCCCTGCAGTTCTTGAAGGACGCATTCTGTTTCAACACGATAGCTCGGCCGGTGTAGGCGCAGGACAAGAGGCTACGGAATATTACGAAGAAACGGGAGAGCGCACTCGTTGGACAAACTCGCTCTTCGGCGGCATGCCCACCTACCAAATAGCGCCATCGTACGATACCACCCAGCCGCTGAATTGGGTAGAGCGTGCATACAGGTTGTTCCTGCCCGAATATGTGCAACTTACATTCATCTTGCTATTAGGTTTCTATATCCTGATGCGTGCCTTTGGCATGTCGGTATGGCTATCCACCTTAGGTAGCATTGTGTGGGCATTTTCATCCTACTTCTTCATCTTGATATCGGCCGGACACATTTGGAAATTCATCACCTTAGCCTATATCCCACCTACGATTGCGGGTATGGTGTTGGCCTATCGCGGCAAATGGTTGTGGGGCGGCTTATTGACGGCCTTGTTCGTAGCCCTGCAAATCAAATCGAACCATGTGCAAATGTCCTACTACTTCCTATTCGTAATGCTGTTCATGGCTATTGCATACGGTGTAGAGGCATACAAAGCCAAACAATTACCCCGTTTCTGGAAGGCAACGGCCGTATTGTTTGTGGCCGGACTTATCGGTGTAGCCACCAATCTGAGCAATTTGTATCATACCTATACGTATAGCAAGGAAACCATGCGCGGTAAGAGCGAGCTGGTTTACGAAGGCGATGCCGCACAACAAACCAGTAGCGGATTGGATCGCGACTACATCACACAATGGAGTTACGGTATTGGCGAAACATGGACATTGTTGGTGCCAAACTTCAAAGGAGGTGCATCTGTACCCTTGGCCGCCAACGAAACAGCAATGAAAAAGGCCAATCCACTATACAACAACATCTATACTCAACTACCACAATACTTCGGCGAACAGCCTATGACCTCAGGACCGGTATATGTGGGTGCTTTCGTACTATTCCTATTCATTTTGGGATGCTTCATTGTAAAAGGACCAATGAAATGGGCACTCTTAGGTGCCACTCTCTTCTCCATCCTACTATCGTGGGGAAAGAACTTCATGCCGTTGACCGATTTCTTCATCGACTTTGTGCCGATGTACAATAAATTCCGAGCAGTGTCGTCCATCCTCGTCATTGCCGAGTTCACCATTCCCCTACTCGCCATCTTTGCACTGAAACGCATCATCGACGAGCCGGATATATTGAAACGCGAACGCAATGGTTTCATCGCAAGTTTTGCCCTAACCTTTGGCGTAGCCCTTATCCTATGTATGTGGCCGGGATTTATGGGTAACGGATTCATCCCATCGGGAGAGATGCAGATGCTAAAAAATGCCATACCAGCCAACGAATTAGCACCCATCCTAAACAATATGTCCGACATGCGAGCCGCCATGGTAAGTGCCGATGCCTTGCGAAGTTTATTGATTATCGTCGTTGGATTGATGATTTTGTCTCTCTTTATCCAAGGTAAACTGAAGAAAACATACACCATCGGTGCCATCGCCTTACTCTGCCTTGTGGATATGTGGGGAGTGAACAAACGCTATTTGAACGACGAACAATTTGTACCCAATAGCGTAAAGCAAACCAACTTTGTGCAAACACAAGCCGATAAGTACATTTTGCAAGACGAAGATTTGGATTACCGAGTACTGAACCTCACCGGAAGTACCTTCAATGAAAACAACACTTCGTATTGGCACAAAAGCATCGGAGGGTATCATGCCGCTAAATTGCGTAGATACCAAGAGATGATAGACTACCACATCTCGCCCGAAATAGAAGCGGCATACAACGAAATCGCGAAAGCATCCGGAGTAATGGAAGATGTGGATGGAAGTAAGTTCAATGTACTAAACATGCTGAACACAAAATACTTTGTATTGCCAGCCGGAAGAAACGGAGAGGCTTTACCTATCCAAAATCCGTATGCATACGGAAACGCTTGGTTTGTGAAGAATGTGGACTATGTAGCAAATGCTAACGAAGAGATAGAAACATTGTATGAAATAAACCCACGCGAGACTGCTGTAGTGGATAAGCGATTCGAAGAGACGCTAAAAGGTGTAACAACCACCAACACCGATTCGCTTGCAAGCATCACACTAACCAGCTATAGTCCTAACCACTTGGTTTATGAGACAACAAACAATAACGATGGCATAGCTATCTTCTCGGAAATCTATTATCCCGATGGATGGCAAGTGACTATCGATGGACAACCGACTACTTTAGCACGGGCAAACTACATCCTACGCGCACTACATCTGCCCGCCGGCAAGCATGTCGTAGAAATGAAGTTCGACCCACAAAGCTTACACCTGACAGAAGGTATAGCTTATGGAGCATTGGTATTATTATTGATAGGAATTATAGCGGCTATCGGCTTGACATATAAAAAGAAAAACCGCTCCTACCTTCACAAGCAAGAGCGGTAAAGTCAATAATACATGAAAAAACGCTATTTAGAGAGAGTCTCTTTCTGAATGCAAATATAAAAACTTAAGTTAAACGAACCAAATTTATTTTATAAAATTTTAATAAATTCATCAGAAACCAATAAAAAACAATATGGAAACTACCCGTCAGAACAAAATAGCACGTTTGCTACAAAAAGAATTGAGCGACATTTTCCTGCAACAAACAAAATCAATGTCAGGCGTATTGGTATCAGTTAGTGCTGTACGTATTAGCCCAGATATGAGTATAGCAAGAGGCTATCTCAGCGTTTTCCCTTCGGAAAAAGCCGAAGAGATTGTAAAGAATATCAATGCCAATATGAAATCTATTCGTTACGAATTGGGTACACGTGTTCGCCATCAATTGCGCATCATCCCAGAATTGAAATTCTTTGTTGACGATTCGTTGGATTACCTTGAACGCATAGACGAACTGCTCAAATAATTCGTATCATGAACCTTTCGCTATACATAGCCAAACGCTATCTTTTCTCGAAGAAGAAGCATAACGCCATCAACATCATAGCCGGTGTTTCGGTGTGTGGCGTTACATTGGCTACAATGGCGCTTGTCTGTACCC
>JAFYML010000380.1 GCA_017556595.1 Bacteroides sp. | reverse complement strand
TGTTAAGTTGAGTCGCGAACATCAATTGGAGGTAATCAGCCGTAGCTTCCACGAAAGAATGTAATATCGTAAATCTATGATAAACGTACACTCCTACGAAAGTATGGGAACCTACGACGGGCCGGGACTCCGGCTCGTCGTGTTTCTGCAAGGATGCCCCTTCCGATGCTTGTATTGTGCCAATCCCGATACTATCGAAGCAAAAGGAGGCACTGCTACCCCACCGCGCGAAATTATCGATATGGCGGTAAGCCAAAAGCCTTTCTTCGGAAAGCGAGGCGGCATCACACTTTCCGGTGGCGAACCTACCCTGCAAGCCAAAGCGTTGATTCCGCTTTTCGAAGAGCTGAAGATGCATGGCATTCATACTTGTTTGGATACAAACGGGGGCATCTGGAACGAATCGGTAGAGGCATTACTCGAACTGACCGATTTGGTGCTGCTCGATGTGAAACAGTTCAACCCTATGCGCCATCAAGCCCTAACGGGTCGCAGCAACGAACAAACCTTGAAAACAGCCGAATGGCTTCATCGGCATAATCGCCCCATATGGTTGCGTTATGTATTGGTGCCGGGATATAGCGACTTCGAAGAGGATATCCGCGCACTGGGCGAACACTTCCGCTCGTATAACAACATTCAGCGCGTAGAGATTCTGCCTTACCACCGCCTGGGTGTGCATAAATACGAAGCCATGGGATGGGATTATAAACTAAAGGAGGTGAAAGAAAATACACCCGAACAATTGGCAAAAGCCGAGGCGCTGTTCAAGGAGTATTTCTCTATGGTTATCGTCAATTAACCCCATAAAAAAAGGCTATCCAACAACAGGATAGCCTTTTTGTTATTCTAATATAAACCTTATTACTTTTCGCATTTGCAAGGAGCAACCATCTTCCAGATACCGGCTGCGATAGCAGCACCGATGAATGGACCAACGATGAAAATCCAAAGTTGAGCCAACGATTCACCACCTTGGAACAAAGCAGGACCGATACTACGCGCAGGGTTTACAGAAGTTCCTGTGTAGCGGATACAAACCAAGTGTACCAATACCAATGACAAACCAATGGCCAAACCGGCAAAGTTGCCTGCACCTACCTTGCTGTCGGTAGTGCCTAATACCACCAATACAAAGATAGCTGTAAACACGATTTCTGCAACCAATGCACCTATTTCGGATACACCGGATTGACAAGCATTAGCACCTGTTCCGGCAAAGCCTTCAACACCCGAAGTGCAAAGGAACAAGATTGCCGAGCCAATGATAGCACCAATAACTTGAAACAACATGTACATAGCAGCATCTTTACCGCTGATACGTCCAGAAATCAAGCATCCCAATGTAATTGCAGGGTTGATGTGGCAACCGCTAATACCACCAATGGTATAAGCCATTGCAACAACTGCCAAACCAAATGCCAACGCTGTTCCCACTACTGTTTCGGGGTCAGCATTAGTACATCCAAGACTTACGGCTGTGCCGCATCCCATCAATACGAGAACCATAGTTCCCACCATTTCAGCTAAATACTTTTTCATTCTTTTTTTTAATTAATTTGTTAGTAAACCGGCGCAAAAGTATA
>JAFYML010000379.1 GCA_017556595.1 Bacteroides sp. | reverse complement strand
TGGTTCACTCTCTACACGGAAGCAAGATACGTT
This sequence comes from Bacteroides sp., assembly GCA_017556595.1. GTDB lineage: Bacteria > Bacteroidota > Bacteroidia > Bacteroidales > Bacteroidaceae > Bacteroides. Next base: position 1,933 of record JAFYML010000379.1, on the reverse strand, counting down.
GAAAATAGCATTTGTTTTGCGATATTTCTCAATGATACCTTTGCAATTCATTAGGCCGAATCCACTACCTTTACTACGCTTCAATTGCGCTACATCGTTAGCCGTATCCAAGCCAATATTTTTCGGATCGTAAATCTTTTCGTTGGTAATGCGTTGCACATCTTCCTCCGACAATCCACACCCTGTATCGCTTACCGACACCTCCACATAATCGTTCGTCTGCTCGGCATAAATCTTCACTTTTCCGCCTTCGGGTGTATATTTACGCGCATTTTCAGCCAGTGTATTTATCATAAAGAGTGTCAACGCCTTATCTGCTTTTACTACAGCGTCGGTTTGTACCACTTCGAGCGACAAATCCTTCATCTTGAATGCTCGTCCACTCTTCTGCATAATATCGAAAAGTTCGTCTAATGCAAACGATTCGATGTGCAAGCTTAGCGAACCTTGTCGCATTTTTATCCAAAGAGCCAGGATATCATTGTATTCATTTATTACCGTTACCAACTCGTCGATATACTCATACTTTTCGTGCTTCACATCCGCCTTAGCAATAAAGCCTTTGTTTAGCAATTTATCCACCTCGTTGATAATGCGGTCAATGTATGGTTGAATACCGAGTACAATCGTCATACACGCCTTCTTCATTAAGTTTTGGCGTTTATTTCCGGCAATGTGTTGTTCGTGAACATAGCGTTGTTTCTCCAATCGTTTTTGTTCATCGCCCAATGCCACCGAATTGATACCATTCTCTATAGCCCATCCCACATACGGATTAATAGCATTGAGCAGCGCCTTTTCTTCACCATAAATAGTGCTATCTACCACCAACGCATCATCCTCTCTGCGTAAATCTTTTTCCGCAAAGATAGCTTGTAGATGTGGCTTCAATGCTTGTTCTATAGCCTCTACCACCTCTGCTTTGCTTTGTGCATGTGGCGGGATAGCCGATGTAATCAGTTGACAAATCTCTTGTAATTGTTGCAAACGATGCAAATGTTGTTTGTTGCGAATGTTCGATTTTCGGTTGAACAACACAAAGAATACTACCACCAAAAGTAGCACAACAAGTACAATAAGTAGCATGCCGGTAATCCAAGCAGACTCCTTTTCCAACGCTTGCAAACGGCTCTCCATCTCCTTATCTTGGCGCGTTTCGTCCAATAAATCCAAGTAATCGTTTCGATAGCTATCCGATGCTGCTTTATCGCCCAATCCTGCATACGCCACGCTCAGTTGTTCGTAGATGTCCGTCTCCACCGCCGTATTAAATTCATCGTTTAGCAATGTCATTGCTCTGTCCAAGTAGTCGATAGCCTCTTGATATGCTCCATTGCGATTTAAGTACTTGGCTATCACTACGCAACATGCCGCTTGCTGAAACGTATCATCGTATATTTCGAACAAATGTAACGCTTTTTCGCCCAATCGTAAGGCTATTAGCGAATCATTCTCGGGATAAATCAGTTGGAAGGCATTGGGGCGTTGTTCTTGATAAAACAAGCGCTCTTTATCGTTTACTAATAGGCTAGCCAATCCCTTCAAACTGCCACCTATATAATAATTATACCCCTTGCGTGTAGAGAGCAACCAAGCATAATACAACGCATCGAATTGACACAAACGTTGTTCGTCATCCGAGAGCTCGTCGCACAACCCAATTCGTCCCTGTAGGTAATTGTATTGCAGCAATTGGTTAGTATCTGCTTGTAGCGCCTCGCCTCGTGGCACCCTATCGGCATTGGCCAGCGCCTCGTCGCGTTGTTGCAAGTAGGCATAGTAGGCTGCCGAAGTCATGTAAAACTCGCATTGCGCCACGAAGAAACGGTGCCTACGATGTTCGCTCCATTTCTCGTCTACTATTGGTTTCAGTTTGTTCAATAAGCGCAATGCCTTCAATCGGCATTCGTAAAACTCTTTGTTTTGCGATGTG
>JAFYML010000378.1 GCA_017556595.1 Bacteroides sp. | reverse complement strand
AAGCCAATGGTAGCAGGTTTATATATTAACCGCCTAAAAAGAGGCATGCCGCTACAAGCCGATCCTACAGTAAAGTATGCATGGCAAGATTTTACTTTGCGCAGAATCACAAATAAGCACCTTGAAATAGATTCACCATACAACACATATAAGATAGCTGGGCTTCCTCCTGGACCAATACGTATCCCTACACCAGAAGGTATAGATGCAGTACTAAACTTCAGCAAACACAATTATCTATATATGTGTGCAAAAGAAGATTTCTCAGGTACACACAACTTTGCTAGCACATTAAGCGAGCATAATCGCAATGCACGCAAATATTGGGATGCTTTAAATAAGCGAAAGATATATAAATAAAAAATGATTCACTTAAGTGAATCATTTTATATTAAGCCGCACCGATGATGTGATGAAACTCCGAATAACAGGATTTGAGTGCCCGTACTCTTTGTAATCCACCGACTCAAGGTTACCCCGAAGGGCGTGGCCCGCCATTGAGTACGCAAGCTTGTCTCGGTATTCAGATATAATTGATGAGTTTCCCGATCCAATCAATGCGGCTACTTTTCTTATTTTTGTTATGACAAAGATAGGATATTTATTTGAGATAAGCAAATAAGACATCTATTATTTTCATCTTTTCACAACTATGCAATGTTGCTTTCTGAAGTATTAACACTTCAGCCGTGAGCAACAAACACTTCACGTCCAAAGTATTTGTTCTTCATAAATAAGAAAAATGCTGATCACCAAACGGTAATCAGCATTTTATCAGTTCTATCAGTCACTGCTAATATTAAGCAGCTTTAGCTTTAGCAACAATAGCCTTGAAAGCTTCAGGATGATTCATTGCTAAATCAGCCAAAACTTTACGATTGATTTCAATACCAGCTTTGTGCAATGCACCCATCAACTTTGAATAAGACATACCTTCCAAACGGGCAGCAGCGTTGATACGTTGAATCCACAATGCACGGAAGTTTCTTTTCTTATTCTTACGGTCACGGAACGCATAAGTAAGACCTTTTTCCCAAGTATTCTTGGCAACTGTCCAAACGTTCTTTCTTGCACCAAAGTAACCTCTGGTCAATTTCAAAATTTTCTTTCTTCTTGCTCTTGAAGCAACATGATTTACTGATCTTGGCATAGTTTTTCTTGTTTTTGAATGTTAGCGCCATTACTTCACGCAACGGACTTGAAGCTAATGCATTCGGTTAATAATAACTTAAAATTCCTTCACGCTTAGATTACTTCATAGCTAAGAGTGACTTAACTTGAGCTACATTTGTTGTATCAACAAGTGCAGAGTGACACAAGTTTCTCTTTTGCTTTTTAGTTTTCTTAGTCAAAATATGACTATGAAAAGCGTGCTTTCTCTTGATTTTTCCGGTTCCGGTAAGAGTAAATCTTTTTTTTGCACCGGAGTTCGTCTTAATTTTCGGCATCTTACTTTTGTTTTATTAATTATTAAATATATGGAAACGCACTATACCTATGGCGTTACTCATTTTTATTCTTCGTTTTCTCTTTCCCCTTCATGAGAATTATTTTTCTCAGGTTTGGGAGTTGAATTTTTCTTAGGTGAGCCTGCTTTTTTCGGAGAGAGTTGAATTGTCATACGCTTTCCTTCAAGAATCGGCATTTGATCAACTTTTGCGAAATCTTCCAAATCATTAGCGAAACGTAGAAGCAATACTTCGCCTTGTTCTTTGAACAAGATTGAGCGTCCTTTAAAGAACACATATGCTTTCACTTTATCGCCATCTTCCAAAAAGCCTTTGGCATGTTTCAACTTAAAGTTGTAATCGTGATCGTCGGTTTGTGGACCGAATCGAATTTCTTTCACATTTACTTTAACTTGCTTTGCTTTTTGCTCTTTTTGACGTTTCTTAAGTTGATACAAGAACTTAGAATAATCAATAATACGACAAACTGGCGGTTGAGCATTGGGAGAGATTTCTACAAGGTCGGCATCATGCTCTTCGGCAATTTTCAATGCTTGAGCCAATGGATAAACCTGTGATTCGATATCATCGCCCACGATGCGGACTTCTTTGGCACGGATTTGTTCATTAACCCGATGTTGCCCTTTTAAATTGTCATTCTTCATTAAATAACGTATGTTCCGTTTTTTGTTTCTTATTGGTTATTACTAAATTGGGCGCAAATTTACCACTTATTTATCATATTTTGAACTTCTTCGCTAACTTTTTTCGCGAAATCTTCAATTTTCAGTGTTCCTTGGTCGCCTTCGCCTTGTTTACGTACTGCAACTTCTCTATTTTCAGCTTCTTTTTCTCCAACAATCAGCATGTAAGGGATGCGTTTCATTTCATTATCGCGAATCTTACGTCCAATCTTTTCGTTACGCTCATCTACGATAGCACGAACATCGTATTTGCGAAGTTCTTGCTTCACTTCTTCTGCATAATCATTGAATTTTTCGCTAATCGGAAGAATTGCTACTTGATCAGGAGTCAACCACAATGGGAATTTACCAGCAGTATGTTCAATAAGCACTGCTACGAAACGTTCCATTGATCCGAATGGTGCACGGTGAATCATAACCGGGCGATGTTTTTGGTTATCCGAGCCTGTATATTCAAGTTCAAAACGTTCGGGCAAGTTATAATCAACTTGGATTGTACCTAATTGCCAACGACGACCGATAGCATCTTTCACCATAAAGTCGAGCTTAGGACCATAGAAAGCAGCTTCGCCATATTCCACTCTTGCTTTCAAGCCTTTTTCTTCGCAAGCTTCTACAATAGCGCGTTCTGCTCTTTCCCAATTTTCATCGCTACCGATGTATTTTGTACGATTTTCTTTATCGCGCAATGAGATTTGTGCTTCAAAGTTTTCGAAATTCATTGATTGGAACACAATTGAAATAATATCCATTACACGCAAGAATTCATCTTTTACTTGATCGGGACGACAGAAAATGTGTGCATCGTCTTGTGTAAAACTACGTACACGAGTCAAACCATGCAACTCGCCGCTTTGTTCATAGCGACATACAGTACCAAACTCTGCCAATCGCAAAGGAAGTTCCTTGTACGAGCGAGGCGAGTTCTTGTATATCATACAGTGATGAGGACAGTTCATTGGTTTCAAGAAGTACTCTTCACCTTCTTCTGGCGTATGAATAGGTTGGAATGAATCCTTTCCGTATTTTGCATAGTGACCAGAGGTAATGTAAAGCAACTTATTACCAATTGGTGGACACATTACTTCTTGATAATCGTATCTTGCTTGAATGCGACGCAAGAAATCTTGCAAGCGATTGCGCAATGCTGTACCCTTGGGTAGCCACATTGGTAAGCCCTTACCCACTGTATCAGAGAACATAAAGAGGTCCATCTCCTTTCCAATCTTACGGTGGTCGCGTTTCTTAGCTTCTTCAAGCATCACTAAATACTCGTCAAGCATCTTCTTCTTAGGGAAAGAGATACCATAAATACGAGTCATCATTTTTCTATCTTCTTGACCGCGCCAATATGCACCAGCAACAGATGTCAATTTAATGGCTTTGATAGGAGCAGTTGTCATCAAGTGAGGACCACGGCAAAGGTCGGTAAATGCACCTTGAGTATAAGTTGTGATGTGACCATCTTCCAACTCTTCAATCAATTCGCACTTATAGGTTTCGCCGCGTGCACCGAACATACTCAGTGCATCTGCCTTGTTAATATCTTGGCGAACTACGGCCTCTTTCTTCGCAACCAACTCGGCCATCTTCTTTTCTATAATAGGAAGATCTGCTTCTTTAATTGGTGTTTCACCTAGATCAACATCGTAATAGAAACCATTTTCAATAGCAGGACCTATACCAAATTGAATACCAGGATACAACTCTTGCAATGCCTCGGCAAGCAAGTGAGCACTTGTATGCCAAAAAGCATGTTTACCTTGCTCATCTTCCCACTTGTAAAGCACCACTTGTGCATCTTCATTGATAGGACGACCTAAATCATAAGTTTCGCCATTTACACCACATGCTAGCACATCTTGCGCCAAGCGTTGGCTAATACTTTCTGCAATTTGAAGTCCTGTTACGCCCTTATTATATTCGCGAACAGAACCATCAGGAAATGTAATTTTTATCATAATGAAATATTTATTCTATTTTACGGCTTGCAAAAATAACGATTTCTTTTTTAATATTTCATTTTTAACACAGAAATGTTAGTTTTGTACAAGACTAAATCGCTTAATAATATTGTATGCCGAAGCTATACCTAACTCACCAGCTTTACTCAAATCCGAAACGCCTTTCTTATTATCGCCAATAAAGATATGTATTAAACCGCGATTAAAATAGGCTTCCGCAAAGTTTGGATATAAAGAAATTGCTTTATCGTAATCAGCCAATGCACCACGATAATCTTTCAATTGAGAAAGCACATGACCTCTATTATAGTACGCATAAACATAATCTGGAGCGATTTCTATTACCTTATCCAAATCTTTACGAATCAATTCATATTCCATATTAAGTTTGCCAACTTCATTCTCTTGATTTCGAGAATGAAGTGGAAGATTTGAATCAATAATAGCTTCTGCTTTCATATACTCCAACTGCTTACAACGCAACAATGCACGAACAAAATATGCAGGGAAAAATGTATCATCCAATAATATAGCTTGAGTCATATCTGCTATAGAGCTATCAAAATCCTGCACCAAATAAAAATCCAATCCACGCAAAAAACGTTTTATTGCACTTCTATCATCATTCACAATATCCGAAGTATGCGAATCTATCAATGCAAAGTGCGTATTTACTTGTTCCTCGGTAAGTGGTGCTTCATTATTTGTTATACGCAAAAGAGAATGAAATTGACGAGATTGATTTAATTCATCAATAAATTTGTGATAATGCACTCCTCCTCTAAGTTCATTTGGCTTTTCGTAATAGGTCAACGCAAACATTGGCTCTAATTTTACTGTCACATTCCTATCTTGAACACGACCTCTATAATCACTTGTGTAGCGTTGAGTTACTTCAGATTCATCTGCAATCACAATTTTCCGATAATTCTCAACATTCTTATCCGACTCCTTACGAGTTTTCTCCTCCTTTTCATCGGAAGTATTTTCTGCTACATCATTATTTTGATTATTAGCAGTTTTATTTCTACTATCTATTTGTATTTGTAGTAATTTAAGTTCATCCTGTTCAGCACCTTT
>JAFYML010000377.1 GCA_017556595.1 Bacteroides sp. | reverse complement strand
CTTTGCGAAACAATTCTTCGGTTACGTAGTGACCTGTCTTTTCGTTGTGTTCGTGATAGTTCACACCTTTCACCAAGATAGGTTGTCCGTTTACAGTCAGTTGGTTGTTTATCATAGCTACCGTGCGGAAACCTACCTTGCAACTGATGGCTTCGATAACATCGCCATTTTGTTGCTTAAGACTTACTACCAATGTATATAGATTAGGTGTTTCTGCCGTCCAATGCAAAGGTGTTTTGATAGTTTTCTCTGTAAAATCTACGGCTGTTTGGCTTGTATTGATGCGAGTAGATGATTGTGCTACTTGCTTGTCTTGCGCATCCAACAAACGATAAGAAACGGTGATAGGCTCTACTTTTCCGCTATTGTTTGTCAACTTAACATCAACCTTGAGCAAACCATTGCGATAGTTATCGTCGAGTGGCGAAACAACCTTCAAATCTGAAATATGTACACTTGGCTGAGCATATAGATAAATTTCGCGTTCAATACCGCTCAAACGCCAAAAGTCTTGACCTTCCAAATAGTTGGCATCCGAGAAACGATGTACTTGAATAGCAATTTCGTTCTTTCCTGGACGAGCTACCGAGGTGATGTTGAAGCGTGAAGGTGTTTTTGCATCTTTACTCATACCAATGAAACGGCCGTTTACATAGAAATAAGCAGCGCCTTTCACACCATCGGCACTCAAGAAGATTTCTTTGTTTCCCCAATTTTCGGGAATATTAAATTCACGGAAGTAAGTGCCGGTAGGATTCCATGTTTCAGGAACATAAGGAGGATTGGCTTGAGTGAGGTATTTATCACCAATCCATGAAACAAATTCCCAACCATAGTTCACATAGATAGGTGTACCAAATCCTTGTATTTCCCAGTTGCCAGGTACTTGAATATCGGCCCAATTCTTGCAATTTTCAGCACGGAAAGAGGTCGGACGATCGGCAAAGTTTTCTACATAGTTAAATTTCCACTTACCATTCAAAGAAAGGCGATGAGTGCCATTTACACGGTCGTTTATCACGGCGTCGGCCTCAGATACATACGATGTGTATGTGCTTCGAGGAGCAACTCGATTGATACTAGTCAGCTTCGGATTGGTAATCTGACTATAACGATCGGCCTCTTGAGCGAAAGCACCATTTACCATCATTAAGTTGCAGATGGCAAAGAGTAGGTAATTAATCGTTTTTTTCATATGTTTAATTATATTTATTTGTTAGTTTTCATACTTGCTTTTACAAAGTAGAGGATGAGCAAGGCGTAAGCAACCAATGCAAATACTTCGGAAAGCGTATTGTTCAACCAAGCATCGTTCACTAAGTTGATACCGCCAAAGCGCATAGTAGCACTAACTACACCCATCAACGCACCACCGGCAATGAAGCCCGATGCAAGCAATGTACCCTTTTCGCCACGAGCAGCATTTAATTCTGCATCCTTCGAACGAGTGGTTACATACCAATTGATGGCACCACCTACTACCAATGGCACATTCAATTCAAGTGGGATAAACATACCCAACGCAAATGCAAGAGCTGGAATCTTACACCAAGTAAGGATAATGGCAAGTACAGCACCAATACCATAAAGCAACCAAGGAGCACCTACACCACTCATCAAAGGCTTGATAACGGCCGCCATAGCATTGGCTTGAGGAGCAGCAAGTTCGCCACTTGTAAATCCGTATGTCTTGTTCAACACAATCATTACACCACCTACGGTAGCTGCAGAAACAAGTGTGCCGAGGAATTTCCATGTTTCTTGGTTAGCAGGGGTTGTTCCCAACCAATAACCAATCTTCAAGTCGGTAATGAAACCACCGGCCATAGAGAGTGCGGTACAAACTACACCACCCATAACCAAAGCAGCAACCATACCACCAGGGCCTTTCAAACCAACGGCTACCATTACTACCGATGCAAGAATCAATGTCATCAGTGTCATACCCGATACTGGGTTTGTACCTACAATAGCAATGGCATTAGCGGCAACGGTAGTAAACAAGAAGGCAATACCGGCCACCAACAAAATAGCTACGATAGTGTGTAGCAAGTTGCCTTGCATTACGTCGAAGTAGAAGAATAGAGTTACCAAAATCAAGGTAATGATAGAGCCGATGGCAATAATCTTCATGGAAATGTCGCGTTGCGTACGCTTCACTTCTACGTTAGCATTTGCTTTGCCGCCCATCTCTTTTGCGGCAAGTCCTACGGCACTTTTAATGATGCCCCACGACTTGATGATACCGATAATACCGGCCATCGCAATACCACCAATACCGATGCTCTTGGCATAGTTGCTAAAGATTTCTTCCGGACTCATTTGAGCAACCGGAGTTATGATTTCTGGATTCCATTGATTCAATACGGCATCGCCCCAAATCAACGAAATAAGTGGGATGATTACCCACCATACCAACAACGAACCGGCACAGATAATAGCGGCATATTTCAAACCTACGATATAGCCCAAACCAAGTACAGCCGCACCTGTGTTTACCTTAAACACCAATTTTGCTTTGTCGGCAATGGCTTCACCCCATGCACAAACGCGGGTAGTGAAGTTTTCGTTCCACCAACCAAATGTAGCAACGATAAAGTCGTAAAGACCACCCACCAAACCGGCAATGAGCAATGGCTTAGCTTGATTACCACTCTTTTCGCCCGATACCAATACTTGTGTAGTAGCGGTAGCTTCGGGGAAAGGATATTTTCCATGCATGTCGCTTACGAAATACTTGCGGAAAGGAATCAAAAAGAGGATACCTAAAATACCGCCGAGCAACGAACTGATGAATACTTGCGCAAAGGTTACGGTAATCTCTTCCGGATAGCTTTCTTGCAAGATGTACAAAGCGGGTAGGGTAAAGATGGCACCGGCTACGATAACTCCCGAGCTAGCACCGATTGATTGGATAATAACGTTTTCGCCCAACGCATTTTTACGCTTGGCTGCTCCCGATACACCCACGGCAATAATAGCAATGGGGATAGCGGCTTCGAATACTTGTCCTACTTTCAATCCAAGGTAGGCAGCTGCTGCTGAAAACAAGATGGCCATGCCAATACCCCAAAGCACCGACCAAAGGTTTACTTCGGGATACTTCTTGTCAGGACTCATTAACGGAGTGTAATTCTCACCGGGTTTTAGTTCGCGAAATGCATTTTCGGGCAAACTAATGTTTTTGTCTTCTTCTGTTTTCATTATTGGTATTTTTATGATTTATTTTCTTAATTGCTACAAAGATAGTGAAAGTTATACAAAAATAGGTGAATTATGGATATAAAAAAAGGAGAATCGTTCAATTCTCCTTTTCTCGTATATCTACAATAATGTTTATTCTTGGCTTTCGGTAGTTGCCGTAGCACCCTTTTCAATCATATCGCCTACGATGAATAAACGGAATACTTCGGTTTTTGCATTACTACGAACGGTAATCGACTTCTTGAATTTACCAGGGTAACGTCCTGCACCATTGTAAGTTACTTCGATAACACCTGTACCACCAGGCAAAATAGGTTCTTTGGTATATTTAGGCACGGTGCAACCGCAAGAAGCCACCGCTTGATGAATTACTAAAGGAGCATCGCCACTATTCATAAATACGAATTGGCATGTTACGATAGGGTCAACTTCGGAGAAAGTACCGAAATCGTGTGTTGTCTTATCAAATTCAATGACAGCTTTCTTTTCTTGTGCTACGGCTTGTGTAAATGCAACAACAAGCAAGCATACGCAAATAAGTAATTTCTTCATGTTCTTTCACGTTTAATAATGAATCATGGCACAAAGATAACTCTTTTCTACAAAAAAACACTATCTTTGCATAACGTTTAATGAATTTCAACATTTCGTAAGGGTGAAAAATATAACCATACAACTGAAAAATCTATCTACCGGCTATCGCGAAAAAGGAGGTAATAAGTTGGTATCGAGCAATATATCTGCAGAGATAGAAAGCGACGAGCTGACTTGCCTTATTGGTGCAAACGGTATAGGAAAATCTACCTTAATGCGCACATTAGCTGCTTTCCAACCTAAATTATCGGGCGAAATCGTGGTGCAAGGCAAGGAGATTGATGCTTATACCGACAAGGAATTGGCACGTATCATCAGTGTGGTGCTGACCGAACGATGCGATATTCAAAACATGACGGTAGAAGAGTTTGTGGGGTTAGGTAGAAGTCCTTATACCGGCTTTTGGGGTACATTGAACGATGTCGATAAGGAGGTGGTGAAGCAATCCATTGCTTGGGTAGGCATTGAGCATTTGGCGCAACGCAATGTACAAACATTAAGCGATGGCGAACGACAAAAGACAATGATAGCCAAGGCATTGGCGCAAGAAACACCGATTATCTTCTTAGATGAGCCAACGGCTTTCCTCGACTATACAAGTAAGGTGGACTTGTTGTTGTTGTTGCATCGTTTAAGTCGCCAGATGCATAAAACCATCTTCCTTTCTACGCACGATATAGAATTGGTGCTTCAAATAGCCGACAAACTTTGGCTGATGGATGCACAAAATGGTGTGACTATCGGTTCGCCCACGCAATTGGCCGAGGATGGTAGTTTGACTCGTTTCTTCAGCCATGAACACATAACGTTCGATAGTGATACACGTTTAATCTCTGTTCACCTTTAATACCTTATAGCCGTGCATAGTGCCGAACAAAATTACCAACGAATGACGCAATCCTCTATTCCGGGATTGATTACCCGAATGGCTATTCCTACCATCATCAGCATGTTGGTAACGGCATTGTACAACCTGGCCGATACTTTCTTTGTCAGTCAGATAAATACCCAATCGACGGCAGCTGTGGGCATCTCGTTTTCGGTGATGGCCATTTTGCAATCGTTAGGCTTCTTCTTTGGACATGGATCGGGCAATTACATCTCTCGTCAATTGGGTGCATTACAACGGAAAGAGGCGCAACAGATGGCCGCAACAGGTTTCTTCTACGCTTTGTTGTTTGGTGGATTGATTGCCTTCTTGGGTATCTTCTATATTTCGCCTATAGTAGCTACTTTAGGTGCTACACCTACCATTCAGCCTTATGCTGAAAGCTACTTAAGCATTGTGTTGCTTGCAGCTCCCTTCTTTGTAGCTTCGCTTACTTTGAACAATCAGATACGCTTGCAGGGCAATGCAGTTTACTCCATGGTGGGTATTGTGAGTGGTGCGGTCATCAACGTGATACTCGATCCGATACTTATCTTTGGTTTCGATATGGGTATTGTTGGTGCGGCATGGGCTACGGCCATTGGTCAGTTCAGTAGCTTTGTGTTGTTGCTCTTTATGACCCATCGTGGCGGTACGTTGCCGGTGAATATTAAAGACTTCAATCCTTCGTGGACATTCTTCAAAGAGATTATCCATGGCGGTACTCCTTCGTTGGCGCGTCAAGGATTGGCAAGTTTGGCTACTATCTTGCTCAACGTATCGGCTGGTGCATATGGCGATGCTGCTATTGCCGGTATGACCATAGTTTCGCGTGTAGGCTTCCTTATTCAATCCATTATTATCGGCTTTGGCCAAGGTTTTCAGCCGGTATGTGGCTTTAATTATGGTGCCAAGCTTTATGGTCGTGTGTTGCAAGGTTTTTGGTTTTGCGTTAGGTTGGGTGTGGTTTACCTCACCATTTGTGCTATCTTGGGTTATATTTTTGCCGAAGATGTTGTGGCGTTATTCCGTAACGATGCCGAGGTGGTGGCGGTTGGTGCATCGGCATTGCGTTGGCAATTCATTGCATTTCCCATCAGTGCGTTTACTACGATAACGAACATGATGCTGCAAACCATCCGCAAATCGGTGCGTGCCACCATTCTTTCCTCGGCTCGTCAAGGTTTGTTCTACATACCGCTTATCTTCATCTTACCCCATTTCTTTGGTTTGCATGGTGTAGAGATGTGTCAAGCCATTTCGGACATCCTTACCTTCTTCCTTGCTATTCCATTGGTATATAACGTCATTTTCAAGGAACTTGTCACTAGTAGCTAGTTACTAATTACTATCCTTTCCACCGGTTGTTCCTTCACGCTATCCAATGGTGCCGATTGAAACTTAACCGTAGCAAAATCAATTTCATTCATGTCAATAAGGCGAATGTTTTGATTGTACATGGTTCGGTAGTAAATCTTTCCGTTGGCCAAGTCGCTTACCACTGTCCATTGTGTAGCACTTGGATAATCACCCGGTTGTTGTCCGGCAGGCGTGTCACAAGCTACCGGCACATCAAAATTGTTTAGCAAGTGAAATAAGTGTAGTGCAGTATGCCATCCGTCGGCTTGTTGTCCGGTAGTGTTCAGCAAGTAGGCGGCGCGTACAAAGCGTGAGGGTGGGGTAAAGTCGCCCGGCAATCCCAAGTAGCCACTACCGTTACCAATCGATTTTAATGCTTGATTACCTAACATCTTTCCGGGGTAAGTGCCCACCATAATGTTGATGTAGTTGTTTAAGTTCGTAAGTTGCCATTCAAATCCCGGTGCGTTGGTAATGACGCCTACCTCATTCTCGTAGAAACACGCCTTGCCGTCAATGTATTCAAGCACTACTTGTCGGCCACTCTTGTCGGCGATGCGCCAATGAGCTGTTGATGCACCCGGATAAACCGACACTACATCCATTTTCTTGACGCCCTCTATTGCTTCATCTACTGTTGCAAAGTTGCTTAAGATGTACGAAACCAATTGCAAATCGGCAATGGTATGTTCTTTACGTTCAGTGTCGTACGCCACATATTTACCATAATCGGGAAAGTAAAACAATCCGGCCGATAAGCGTGCTTCGTTTACCCCTTCTACAACAAATTCCTGTCTATCCATGGCAAGGCCCACATACCCATATTGGGCTGTAAACTTCGCGCCATCCGTACCGCCATTGGGTAGGAGTGATTGCTGATGATGTCCTCGTGGCACAATGGTATAAAGGTTATTCACCTCACTACCACCCCAATCGATGGTGCGTGCCATTACCTGTGAGCCATCCTTTGCTTTTGCTGATATGCCTGTGCAGGCCATGCTTTGTGTGGGCGATAACCCCACCAATGTCGATGCTACCAACGAGCATACAATTTCTTTCTTCATAACACTAAAACGGTTTAAGTTTATTTTCAGTGCTATAACGAGGCGACTAATCAGTTTGTTCAAATATTCGTTCATATCGTTTAGTTTTTGTTTCTTTCCCTTTGTCACTACAAAGTTACAATCGTTCTTCGCTTTTGATACCGCTAATTTTCGGAAGAGTATGTAATCGACATATTATCAGTGGTTTGTGTTGAATTTTTATTCTTAAAATTAATCTAATTAACTCAAATTAACAATTGAGCCACTCAACGACATGGTGCAAGAAATCACTAAATAAATTTTGGCTTAACACAAAAAATATTTTTAGTTAAGCGCAAAACTATACCTTGACAGTTATTTCGAAAGGCTTGCTTCCGCCAATGCCAGGGTGTCGGGTTTGCCTATGTCGAACCATTGGTAACCTTCGGTGGAGAAGCCTTGTATGCGGGCTTCTTGACAGATGGAAAGGTAGAAAGGAATGATGGAAAATTTACCTTGCCATTGTTCGCCTTCGAGTAGGTGGAAGAGGCGAGGCGAGATAACGTGGATGCCGCCAAAAGCTAATTCGGATAGCTCGTTTCCGTTATAGCTAAAATCTTGTGGTTTAACCTCTCCTGTGCTTTTGTTTATCCATCCCTTTAAGCGATTGTCGTTGTCGAAAAGTAGGTAGCGTGAGGTGTTTCGTTGGCTCACTAAGAGGGTAGCATCGGCGTTATTCGTAAGGTGATGTTGATATAATTTATGCAAATCTACGTCGGTAAGGATGTCGGCATTGTGCACTAAAAAAGGTTCGTCTCCATCGAGAAAGGGGCGTGCTTTCTTAATGCCGCCACCGGTATCGAGCAATTCGCCGCGCTCGTCGCTAATGTGAATGGTGATGCCAAATTGTTGGTTGGCCTGTACAAAGTCGATGATTTGCTCGCCAAAATGGTGGATATTGATGGTGATTTCGTTGAATCCGGCTGCTTTCATTCGCTCGATTACATGCTGAAGCATCGGTTTTCCGGCAACGGGCACCAGTGCTTTAGGCATATTATCGGTAAGTGGGCGAAGACGTGTGCCCAATCCGGCGGCAAAAATCATGGCTTTCATAGGCGTAAATTAGCTCTTTGAGGGGTAAATTTTCTCAATATTCTGTTCGCGATGCACTAAATTTACTTGCACGCCAAACTTCTGATTCAAGTGTTCGGCCATGTGTTGTGCCGAATATACCGAACGATGTTGGCCACCGGTGCATCCAAAACATACCGATAGGTTGGTGAATCCGCGCTCTATGTAGCGTTTCACCGACGCATCGACCAATGCGTAGGCATGCTCCAAGAAAGTAGCTATTTCGCCATCATCTTCCAAGAACTTAATCACCGGTTCGTCAAGGCCGGTAAAGGGCTTGTAGCGTTCGTATTTACCCGGATTGTTCACCGCACGGCAGTCGAATACATAGCCACCACCGTTGCCGGTAGTGTCTTCAGGGATGCCTTTCTTGTAGGCAAAACTCATTACTTTAACGGTGAGTTTTCGCTTTTGCAAGCCGTCGGCAAACTGCTTCAGCTCGGTAAGCGATTTTAGCACTTCCGTCAAGTAAGGATATTCAGGGTAGGGCTCTTTTAGTAATTGGCGCAAGTTTTCGATGGCATAGGGCACGCTTTGAATGAAGTGCGGCTTCTTTTCAAAATACCCTCTAAATCCGTATGCGCCAAGCACTTGCATGGTTCTGAATAGCACAAAATGACGCAATTGTGCATGGAAATAGGCTTCATCCACCGGCTTATACTTGCGCAATGCTTGGATATATTCGTTGAGCAATTCTTGGCGAAGCTCGTCGGGATAGTTGGCTTTGGCTTGCCATAGGAAGGAGGCCACATCGTAGTAGATAGGCCCTTTACGTCCGCCTTGGAAGTCGATGAGCCACGGCTCGCCATCCTTCACCATT
>JAFYML010000376.1 GCA_017556595.1 Bacteroides sp. | reverse complement strand
GTTATTGATGACACGATGGAAGAGTGTACCTTCGTAAGTGCCATTCTTTACCAATTTGATAAAGTTATCACGATGTTTGGGCGTTTCGTCGTAAAGTTTTACCACTAAATCACCAGCCGATGTTTCAATCTTTACCTTAGTATTCATATTATCTTTTGAATTGTTGTTTGAGTTGCAAGCTACCATGCCACAACACAAGAGGGTTAATAATAGTTGAGTGAAATGTTTCATATCTTTTTGTTTTATATCGGCAAAGATAGCAATAGTTGTTTATTCCGCCAAATATCTTCTTGCAATCCTATGTTTTTTGCCATCGCCTTGGCAGTAGTGTGCCAAGGTTATGGCAGTGCAGTGCCAAAGGCTTGGCAGTGTTGTGCCAAACCTAAAAAAAAGTTTGGCACAAATGGCGTATATCTGACGGGGGTTAAAGGCTGTTTTTTGAAGAAAACGCACAAAAAAACAGGCCATAAACAAAGCGAACATTAGCACAAAAGCAAACGGCAATTTACCTCCGAAAACGTTTTTCAAATTATATCCGAAAAACTTGCTTTTCTATTTTGTGCTTCGCACACTTTATATTATCTTTGCACATTATTATATTTAAAGCATAAAATTAAGCAAAATCATGGCTGAAACAAAGAGAATTAAAACCGCATTAGTATCGGTTTATCACAAAGAAGGCTTGGACGAAATCATTACCAAGTTGCACGAAGAAGGTGTACAATTCCTCTCAACAGGCGGTACTCGTCAATTCATCGAATCGTTAGGATATCCCTGTCAAGCAGTGGAAGACCTTACCTCATATCCCTCTATCCTTGGAGGCCGCGTAAAAACACTTCATCCAAAAGTATTCGGTGGTATTCTTTGCCGTCGCGGTTTGGAGCAAGACATGCAACAAATTGAGAAATACGATATCCCCGAAATCGACTTGGTGATTGTTGACCTCTATCCATTCGAAGCAACAGTAGCAAGCGGTGCCGAAGAACAAGCTATCATCGAAAAGATTGACATAGGTGGTATCTCTTTGATTCGTGCAGCAGCTAAGAACTTCAACGATGTAGTGATTGTTGCCAGCCAAGCACAATATAGCCCTTTGCGCGACATTTTGAAAGAACATGGTGCACAAACCACTCGCGAAGAGCGTCGTTGGTTTGCAAAAGAGGCATTTGCTGTTAGCTCACACTACGACTCGGCCATCTTCAACTACTTCGACGGCGAAGAAGGTAGCGCATTCCGTAGCGCAGCTGAAAACCAAAAGACATTGCGCTATGGCGAAAACCCACACCAAAAGGGTGTATTCTATGGCAACCTTGAACAAATGTTCGACCAAATACATGGTAAGGAAATCTCGTACAACAACTTGCTCGACATTGCATCGGCCGTTGACTTGATTGACGAATTCGATGGTACTACAACCGTTGCTATCTTGAAGCACAACAACGCTTGCGGTTTGGCTACTCGCTCAACCGTAACCGAAGCATGGGTAGATGCACTTGCCGGTGACCCAGTATCAGCATTCGGTGGTGTAATCATCACTAATACCGTAATCGACAAGCAAGCCGCTGAAGAAATCAACAAGATCTTCTTCGAAGTACTCATTGCACCCGACTATGATGTTGATGCATTGGAAATCCTCGGACAAAAGAAAAACCGCATCATCCTTGTTCGCAAGCCTGCCGATATGCCTAAGAAGCAATTCCGTTCATTGTTGAATGGCGTATTGGTACAAGACCGCGACTTGAAGCAAGAAACTACCGACGATTTGAAAGTTGTGACCGAAAAGGCTCCTACTGCACAAGAAATCGAAGATATGCTCTTTGCTAACAAGATTGTTAAGAACTCAAAATCGAACGCTATCGTATTGGCAAAGAACGGACAATTACTTGCAAGCGGTGTAGGACAAACTAGCCGTGTAGATGCCTTGAAGCAAGCCATCGAAAAGGCTAAGAATTTCGGATTCGACTTGAATGGCGCAGTAATGGCAAGTGACGCATTCTTCCCATTCCCCGACTGTGTGGAAATTGCAGGAAACGAAGGCGTTACAGCTGTTATCCAACCTGGCGGTAGCATTAAAGAACAACTTACCTTCGACTATTGCAACGAACACGGCCTAGCTATGGTAACAACCGGTTTCCGCCACTTCAAGCACTAATTTTTAATTTTTAATTCTTAATTTAAGAAATGGGATTATTCTCTTTTACACAAGAAATAGCAATGGACTTGGGTACCGCCAATACCGTCATCATTAGTGACGGTAAGGTGGTAGTGGACGAACCATCGGTGGTAGCCCTCGACCGACGAACAGACAAAATGATTGCCGTGGGAAATCAAGCAAAATTGATGCACGAAAAGACCCACGAAAACATACGTACCATTCGCCCATTGCGCGATGGTGTGATTGCCGACTTTAACGCTTGCGAACAAATGATTCGCGGCCTTATCAAGATGGTAAACACACGCGGCAGACTATTCTCTCCATCTATGAGAATGGTTATCGGCGTACCATCGGGCAGTACCGAAGTGGAACTTCGTGCCGTTCGCGACTCGGCCGAACATGCTGGTGGACGCGACGTATACTTGCTATTCGAACCAATGGCGGCTGCTATCGGTATTGGCGTAGACGTTGAAGCGCCCGAAGGCAACATGGTGGTAGACATAGGTGGCGGTACAACAGAAATTGCCGTTATCTCATTGGGTGGAATCGTAAGCAACAACTCTATCAAGACCGCAGGCGATGACCTCACCGCTGACATCCAAGAATACATGAGCCGTCAACACAACGTACGCGTCAGCGAACGTATGGCCGAACGTATCAAGATTAATGTTGGTGCCGCACTTACCGACCTTGGCGAAGATGCACCTGAGGATTTCATTGTATATGGTCCTAATCGTATCACCGCTTTGCCGATGGAAGTGCCCGTATGCTACCAAGAAATAGCACACTGCTTGGATAAATCTATCTCACGCATCGAAACCGCCGTGCTTAGCGCATTGGAAAAGACTCCACCCGAATTGTATGCCGACATCGTTCACAATGGTATTTACTTGGCTGGTGGTGGCGCTCTTCTACGCGGCCTCGACAAGCGTTTGACCGATAAGATTAATATTCCTTTCCACATTGCAGAAGATCCTCTACGCGCTGTGGCTAAAGGAACAGGTATCGCATTGAAAAACGTAGAAAGATTCTCGTTCTTGATGAGATGAGAAACCTGCTAAACTTCCTATTTCGCTATAACCATTGCATAGTATTCGTACTATTGCAAGGGGTGTGCTTTTTGTTGCTATTCAGCTTCAATAACTATCAGCATAGCCGATTCTTTACATCGGCTAATGCCTTTGTAGGAAAGATATACGAAGCGACAAGAACCATTACCTCCTATTTCGACCTTCAACGCCAAAATGATGTGTTGATGGAAAGAAACATCTGGTTAGAGCAGCAACTCTTATTAGCCGACAAACGACTAAAAGAGATGGAGGAAGCCAACTCTATAAGCTGGCCGGCCGAAACAACTTCAACAATGTTTCAAGCATACAAAGCCGGAGTTATCAAAAACAGCTTGAATAGAGCAGACAATTACATTACCTTGAATCAAGGAGCCCTTGCCGGAATCAAACCCGACATGGGTGTTATAGGACCTAACGGAGTAGTGGGGATTGTTTACAAGACATCTCCCCACTACTCATTAGTTATCTCCTTGCTTAGTAGCAAATCGAACCTCAGTTGTAAAATTGCAGGAAACGAATACTTCGGATTCCTACAATGGGAAGGTGGCGATTCACGCTATGCTTACTTGAAAGACTTACCACGACATGCCGAGTTTGCTATCGGAGACACAATCGTAACAAGCGGATTTTCAACTGTATTTCCACAAGGCATGATGGTTGGCGTAATAGAAGAAGCAAACGACACGAACGATGGGTTGTCTTTCCTACTAAAGATAAAATTAGCTACCGACTTTGGGAAGCTAAGAAACGTTCACGTATTGGCACGTGAAGGAATTGAAGAGCAAAAATTATTGGAGGAAAAAGCAGAATGATTCATACTTACCTAAATAGATTATGTTGGTTTGTTGGCTTACTTCTTGTTCAAGTCATCTTAATGAATCATATCCATCTATTTGGTTATGCTACTCCATACATTTACATCTATTTGATACTTTCATTAGAATCGAACACCAACCGCAACGAGTTAATGCTATGGGCATTCTTCTTAGGATTGTTTGTCGATATGTTCTCTGACACACCCGGCATGCATGCATCGGCTAGTGTATTATTGGCATTCGTTCGCCCTTCTATCTTGAAGCTATACATTCCTCGCGACATGTTCGAGATTATCCAACCATCGTTCAAGACGATTGGCATTTTTGTATTCATCAAATACGCTTTCTTCTGTATATTAATACATCACACGTTCTTACTCGGCATCGAGTATTTCTCGTTTACCCATTGGGGAGATTTGTTACTTCGCATCGTTAGCTGCACCTTGCTATCAACCGCCTTTATCTTGGCAATAGAAGGAGTTAGGAGGAGTTGATGAAGAAAGATTATACTTACGAAAAACGGAAATATGTAATTGGTGGAATTGCAATACTCATCGTACTAATCTATAGTATCCGATTGTTCAACTTGCAAATCCTATCCAATTATAAAGAAGC
>JAFYML010000375.1 GCA_017556595.1 Bacteroides sp. | reverse complement strand
TAGTGCAGTTTCATAGATTCTTGATGGCATAATTATAACGTGTTAGTATTTGATTAAAAGGTATTATGGGCACAAATATAAAAAAATAATTAAATAAAAAGAAAAAAAGATTTTTTTGTATAGCAGATTCTATACGTTTTGAATAATTACTTACTTCAAATTGAAATAGTAAGTAATGGTGCCGGTTTGGTTGTTCAAGCCGCTGACGGCATTGAAACGGGCACGTTTAGCGGCATCCTCGGCCGCTTTGCGAAGGGCGGGATTCACGGTATTGGTTTGGCGATTGATGCTTGTAGCAATCACCTCGCCTTGGGGATTAACGGTAATAGTAACAACAACGCGGCCTTCGTCTTGTACGTTATAAACAGGACGTGGCAAGCCACCTGTACCAAGCGAACGACCATCCAAATTGAACGAGCCATAGCCACCTGCGCCTTGCGACGAACCTATATCGGCATTACCAGTATTGCTTCCTTGTGTACCTGCACCCGAAGTGGTACCTTTATCGCCCATCTGTGCGCCACGGCCAAAAGCATTGGCTACTCTGTTGCGTGCCGTCTCTTCGGCAATCTTACGCTCGCGTTCGGCTTTTTCTTCGGCTAATCGTTTGGCTTCAGCTTGACGTTCAGCCTCTAACTCTTCGGGTGTTTTCTGTTTGGGGGTTTCTTCTTTTTTTGGCTCAATAGCCACGGTTTCTTCAACCTCTTGCGTCAGCAATGGTTGTTCAACGGTTTCGGACGTTTGTGCAGGTGCTTCTTGTGCTAACACATCGACTTCTATCAATTCGGGAGCAGCTTCGCCAAAAGCATCGGGTACTTCGCCCAACATCACAGATACTCCACCCTCTTCTTGTGGTTTGGGAATGGTAAAACCTACCAAAAACAAGAGCAATAGCAAGCATAGGTGCACAAGCAATGCACCACCAATACCTACATATTTTTCCTTTTGTTTTTGGGTCATATCTTACTCTTCCGGTTGACGAGTAGCCAACACCATTTTAAATTGATTTTCGTTGGCTATGTTTAGAATTTTCACAATCTCACGATAAGGAACGGTTTCGTCGGCATAAAGTGCAACGTACATTTCCGGCTCGCGTGCAGCACATGCTTGCAAGAAGGCAGGAAGCTCTTGCAAAAGCAAAGGTTGCTCTTTCTCATTACCAAAAGCCGCATAGACATTTAACTCCTTATCGATGATAACTCGCGTCAATGGCTTGGCCGAAGTTTGTTGTTTGCCTTGTGGTAAAAGCACCTTGATGGCATTTGGAGACACCACCGTAGAGGTTATCATAAAGAAGATAAGCAACAAGAAGATGACATCGGTCATGGATGCCATACTGAATAGGGGCGATATTTTTGCTCTTCGTTTCAGCATGGTTCGTTCAGCATATCCATGAAGGCCATTGTCTTGGCTTCCATTTTATTAACCACTCCATCGAGTAGCGTAACCAAATAATTGTATGCAAACATCGCAATAATACCCACTACCAAACCGCCAACGGTGGTAATCATAGCTTCGTAGATACCGCCCGAGAGCAATGTAATGTCAATGTTATTTCCCGCGTTAGCCATTTCGAAGAAGGCGCGTATCATACCTGTTACGGTACCCAAGAAACCAATCATTGGGGCACCGCTTGAGATGGTTGCCATAATGGTCAAACCTTTCTCCAACTTAGCCACTTCGATGTTTCCTGCATTTTCGATAGCAGTTTGCACATCGGCCGCCGGACGACCTAAACGGCTGATACCTTTCTCGATCATACGAGCTGAGGGGGTATTCACACCGCGACAATAGGAAAGGGCAGCTTTTACTTCGCCCGATTGGATATAGTCTTTAATCTTATCCATGAATTTAGGGTCTTCCTTAGCTGCACTACGAATGACATAGTTACGTTCGAACAAGATGTAGAAACAGATTAACGACAAGATGCCCAAGATGAGCATAATCCATCCGCCTTTCAAAGCCATATCCCATAAAGAAAGGCTCTCTTCTGGTGCTACTACGGGGGTTAAAATAGGATTACCTTCTGCTATTGAATCGGTAATTACGGGTGCCACTTGGGCGAAAATAGTCATCAACTCCATTAGCGTAAACAGTTTTTATACTCCTTGATTGTCTGCTCCAATCCCAAATAGAGGGCATCGCTAATCAGCGCATGCCCAATAGAGACTTCGTCTGTCCAAGGAATGTGTTGGTAAAAGAATTGTAGGTTTTTCAAACTTAAATCGTGACCGGCATTCAAACCTAATCCATACTTACGAGCGGCTTTAGCAGCCTCGACGAAAGGAGCGATTGCCGCATCGGGATTCTTCGGGAAAAGGGTTGCATAGGGTTCGGTGTATAGCTCTACTCTATCGGCACCTGCCTTAGCAGCATATTCCACCATCTCAGGATTGGCATCGACAAAAACCGAAGTACGAATACCTACCTGCTTGAATTGTTCTAACACCTCGGTTAGGAATGACTGATGAGTTTTTGTATTCCATCCGGCATTTGAAGTGAGTTGGGTTGGGCTATCGGGCACTAAGGTTACTTGATGCGGTTTTACCTTCAACACCAAATCGATAAACT
>JAFYML010000374.1 GCA_017556595.1 Bacteroides sp. | reverse complement strand
TGCGAACCGAAACTATGCACTACACGCTTGCCTATTTCAACACCATATCGGGTGACGTCCACTTTTCGGTTGCCCACATAGGTCATGGAGTGTGACAAAGGCGCCAACACGATAGAGAAGTTGAAATTATTCTTGTTCAGCTTGTAGTCCATACCGATACTTGATATCCAATAAACAGGTGCCAAGAATGATGAGAGTATCTGACGATTGTTGGCCCTGTAACCATTCATAAACTGAGTTTTTATTTCAGTAGAAATAGTATAGTACCATCGTTTTGAGGCTTGAATACCTAACTTACTATAAAAGCGCAGCAGGTCGGTGTTGGGCAAATAGCTGTGTACGGTATCCGATGGCATGGATGCAATACCCAATTTGCCTTCGATAAGATTTTCCCATTGCACTTTTTCTTTATCGTTGTAGTTGGCAAAGACTTTGAACATCAAAAGTGAAGTAATGTTGCTTTCACCACCCTTATACCAGTTTTCGGAAATGTAGTTTTGCGCCAATTGTAACGATACATCGCCGCCAAATGTCCACCAATTGGGTTTCTTTATCTCGATTTGAGCATCTTCTGTCAAAACAACATTGCTCTCCTTGCCATACAAGTCGGCAACGGTTGGCTTGGCTGTAGCCTCTTTTGCGATGTCGTCGTTATAGGCAATGCCCATAAAATCGTCCTCGAAACGAACAATCTTGCGAGGATGGGCAATATAAGCACTCATCAAAGCTCTGTCAACAGCTTCATTGGCGCGTTCTTTCGACTTCCATTTATACTCGTCGAACTGAATGCGAGGTGTGTTCAACGACTTCTTGCATACTTCCAATGGCTGCATTTTGATGGTAGAGATACGTTCAATCGGAGCATTGTAGTAAGTGAAGGGAACAAACATGCGATAGTAGTCGGAATTTACCGGAAGATAACGCATCGGAGCTGCGGGGTCGTTGAGATAGTCGAGAACGCCAATGTGCTTCTCGTACAACACCGAGATAGTATCTATTTTTTGAACTGTATCTTGTTCCACCAATTTCAAAAGTAAGTGTTGCTTTAAAACGCCTGTCAAAGTATCGACTTGGACTTGGGCAAACATTGGCAACGAAAAGAGTGTAATAAATGCAGATGTTAGTAGTATTCTATGCTTCATAATGACAAAAACTGTGTTTACTTTGCAAAAATAGTTTAAATTTATTAGAGTATCCCTCTTTTTTTCATAATTTTGCGCGTTCTTTTGCGAATTATAGGCAAAAGCATAGATATACAGAATATATTATAATTACTAATTCATAATTCATAGTTAATCAGAAATGGATAAAAACACCACTACAGGATTAATTCTTATAGGTCTTTTATTGGTGGGATTCAGCTATTTTAGCCGTCCCTCACAAGAACAACAAGAGGCTTGGCAACGCTACAACGACTCTATCGCTTTGGTGCAACAACGCGAAGCCGACTTGAAAGCGAAAGCAGAAGCTGCTTTGATAAACGAACGCGAAGCTTTGGCAAACGACTCATCGGCTTTGTTCTTCAACGCACTAAAAGGTGAAGATAAGTTGATTACAATTCAAAACAACGTAGCCGATTTGACCATCAGCACAAAGGGTGGACGCATCTACTCGTCGGTGTTGAAAGAGTACATGGAGCAAGACAAAAAGACTCCCGTACAACTATTCAACGGCAAGGATGTGAACATGAACTTCTTGTTCTATAACTTGAAAGAGACTATCCAAACAAACGACTACTATTTCCAACCCGTAGCACAAACCGATAGCAGCGTAGTGATGCGTTTGGCGGCCGATAGCGCAAGCTACATCGACTTCCGCTACACCATGCATCCCGATAGCTATTTGGTGGACTTCACCATTCAAGCCGTGAACATGGGCGACAAATTGGCGTCGAGCAACCATAGCGTGGATATTGAGTGGAACCAACGCGCTCGCCAAATTGAACGCGGATACACTTACGAAAATCGTTTGGCCGAACTTACTTATAAGGTAATGGGCGACGATGTAGATGAGTTGTCGAACATGAAGGATGCACAAAAAACACTCGACGAACGCTTGAATTGGATAGCTTTCAAAAACCAATTCTTCTCGTCAGTTTTGATTTGTGATGCCGGATTAGACAAGGCTAAACTTGCCTCTAAAATGGAAACACAAGGCAGCGGATACATCAAAGATTATTCGGCCGAAATGAATACCGCCTTCGACCCAACCGGTGAAGAACCAACAAACATCTACTTCTACTTTGGCCCAAATCACTACAAAACATTGACCGCTCTCGATGACAACCGCGAAAGCGATTGGGACTTGCAACGCATCGTTTATTTGGGTTGGCCATTGATTCGTTGGGTGAACCAATTCTTCACTATCAACCTCTTCGACTGGTTGACAAGCTGGGGATTGAGCATGGGATTGGTTATCTTCTTGATGACGGTGATTGTGAAAGCTGTAATCTATCCAACCACTAAGAAGACATACATGTCATCGGCTAAGATGCGCGTATTGAAACCGAAAATTGACGAAATCAATGCTAAGTATCCAAAGCAAGAGGATGCTATGAAGAAGCAACAAGAGGTGATGCAACTCTACAACCTCTATGGCGTAAGTCCAATGGGCGGATGCTTGCCTATGTTGATTCAAATGCCTGTCATCATGGCGTTGTTCTTCTTCTTGCCTAGTGCTATCGAGCTTCGCCAACAAAGCTTCTTGTGGGCCGATGACCTATCGACATACGATGCACTCGTTACTTTGCCTTTCAACATTCCATTCTTGGGCAATCACATCAGCCTCTTCTGTTTGTTGATGACAGCTACCAATATCTTGAACACCATGTACATGATGAAGCAACAAGATAATGGAGCCAACCCACAAATGGCTGCAATGAAGTGGATGTCATACTTGATGCCGGTAATGTTCTTCTTCGTATTGAACGACTACCCATCAGGTTTGAACTACTACTACTTCTTGTCAACATTGATTAGTGTGCTCACTACCATCATCTTCCGCAAGACTACCAACGA
>JAFYML010000373.1 GCA_017556595.1 Bacteroides sp. | reverse complement strand
TGGATGGGGTGATAGACAAAACGCGCTACTTGGTGCGTAGCGGTAAGCACATCTTCGAAGTGGACGAGTTTCATGGCGATAATGCCGGCCTGTTGATGGCGGAAGTAGAACTTTCGGCCATCGACGAATCATTCATAAAACCTTCGTTTATAGGCAAGGAGGTAACGGGCGATGTGCGTTACTACAACTCCCAATTGATGATGCATCCTTATAAGGAGTGGGGGGAATAAAGGATATTTCTTTTATTCCAATACTATTTTTATAGGATTCGTGGTTTCAACACCATTAATCCAAAAGGTCTTTTTGATTTTAGGCTCATCCTTTACCCATTCAAAATCCCAACTATATGTAATAACATCTGTACGACCATTACCCCAATCTATAGTTAGTGTCTCGTTTTCATAATCTCCCATGCCATCAAATTCTCCAAATTCGAGCATGTATTTTTCGAGAGGCAAATTATATCTTGTGTATAATCCATAAAAACGTGCGGGATATAAACGGGTATTAGGTCTGCCATCAAAAAAAGGATCCCATTTTATTTCGTATGTTTCACCTTTATAGGTAGCCGTAATGGGTTGTTCACGCCAATTGTTTTCAGTGTCGGGATTTAATAAATCATATCCTTGAGAATCAGTTACTTCAACTCGGATAACAAGAGGATAAATATCCCATATCACGTCTCCCAAATCCTCATTATCGTTATCGCAAGCAACAAAACATAAACTAATGAATAGTAGTGTCAATGCACTAAATAAAAAGCTCTTTTTCATATATACCTCCTTGTTAATTAGTTTTATGGTGCAAATATATATAAAAAAATATGACAATATCAATATTTCACTAATTATTTCCCAGCCAAAGCCAATGTTAGCACGCTGATGCGAATGCCTGGTACCGATTTCAATGCATCGGCGCAAGCAGTAATGGTGGCCCCGGTAGTCATTACATCGTCCAGCAATAGGATGTGTTGATTCTCAAGTCGTTCGGGCTGGCGAAGAACAAATATCCCCGATACATTTTCCCAACGTTCATAAGTCGATTTGCTAGTTTGTGAAGTGGTATTGCGAAGTCGAGCAACACATTTTGTCTCCATTCGTATGCCCGTTGCTTGGCTGATGCCTTTTCCTATTTCTAGACTTTGGTTGTATCCTCTTGAGCGATGCTTACGGCGATGTAGTGGTATGGGGATGATAAGGTCG
This sequence comes from Bacteroides sp., assembly GCA_017556595.1. GTDB lineage: Bacteria > Bacteroidota > Bacteroidia > Bacteroidales > Bacteroidaceae > Bacteroides. Next base: position 1,863 of record JAFYML010000373.1, on the reverse strand, counting down.
ATATCTTGAAAGAATCCGTCATTTGCCAATTCTTGTCCCAATGTATAGCCTATGTCTTGTGCAATGTCTTTTCTCCCTTCGTACTTCAGTTGGTGTAACAATTGTCGATAGCCACTTCCTTTCGTATAATAAAAATAGGAGGTAGCACGTACTATGTCAATCTTTCCCCAAAGCAGTTTCTCTACTTCGTTATCCTTTTGCAAATGAAGATTGGTGCGCGGCAAGTGCAAGTTGCACGATTGACACAACACCTTCTCGTCGTCGGTCAGCAAATTGTTGCACACCACACAACGATGTGGGAACAATAACCGAAACAATGAATTAACCCATTTGCAAAGCGTAGCCATATTCTTCAAGGTAGTTATAAAAAAGAAAAGCTAATCGAATCCGATTAGCTTTGTGTCTTTTTCTTTTTTGTGCGGGTGATAGGACTCGAACCTACACGCCTCTCGGCACCAGATCCTAAGTCTGGCGCGGCTGCCAATTACGCCACACCCGCTTGTGTGCGCCTTAAAAGCGGGGCAAAGATAACGAGTTTTTTCGGGATTACAAATTTATTGCATGTTTTTTAATATTTTTCGTGCTTCTTCTATAATGTCATCGTGTTTGGTAAGCGATGTTAGATCGACTTTTATGTCGGGTTCGATGCCAAATTCAATGTGCTTCTTCTCGGCATCTAGATGCGGACTTGCCGAAAAACGTACACCCCAACCATTGGGAAGTTCCGATGTAAAAGGCAATCCAGCTCCGCCACCAGTACGATCACCTATCAATACGGCATTAGGCATATAGCGCATAATGTTGGCAAACTCATTGGTGGTGCTATATGCGCTACGGTTTGTCAATACAGCTACCGGCTTTTGCCAACGTATGCGGTTGGATGGTTCAACATATACCGGTTTGGGTTGAGAAAACTGGTTATGTCCCGGCCCTGTCTTGTGCATAATGTAGCCGGTATGTACCTTCTCGTTCGTGAATCGGGCAGCAATGCGTTCGGCATAGGTAAGTGTGCCGCCTCCATTGTCGCGCACATCGAAGATGATGCCGTTGCAAGGGGCAAAGTAGGCAAGCATTTCATCGAGATTGCCTTCGCCAACGGCGCGTGAGAAGTCTTCGTAATATACATATCCGATGTTGTCGCTAAGAATGGTATATTTCATGCCGCCGGCTATGCGATAGCTATTTCCTAAGTATCGGTTTTCGATGGTGAGGATGTCGAAATTGCGTGGGTAATCCTCGTGCCAACTCCAATAGCGCGACATGTCCGATGCGGAGTAGAGGTTTACATGTCCGTCCTTCAACTCGGCAAGCATATTCCCTAAGACTTCGAACAAGCCATCTTGGCTCATATCTTCGGTAATCATTGGCTCGTATTTCCGATAAACAGCATCCCAATCAATCTCTTTGTATTCGAAGAAACAATATCCTTCGTCCATAATCTTCCATAAGGCTTCGAAGTTGCCTTGTGGCGAGTTCTCGAATTGCTCTTCACGAATGCAACCGGTTAGGAGAAAGAGTAGGACAAATATATATAGGTGTCGAATCATGTGCGTTATTTTACGATATTAAAGTGTTTCACAAACCCTATCATGAAGGTGTGTGAATAGTTGTGTACCTTTATGTCGTTCACTTTAGCTTGTTGGGCATCCCATACATAGGCAAAGCGCATTGTCGCTTTTCCTACGGGGAAGTCGGCTGTTAGCATTTGTCTTAACGAAGGTTGGTTGTGTAGCGATGTAAAGTTTATTACGCCATCGGCCTGGCCAAGACTGAATATTTCGTAGTACGATTGTCCATACTCCGGCATAAACATAATTCCCATTAAGGGTAAATTTATTTGGTAGCGTAGGCAGATGGGGTAGT
>JAFYML010000372.1 GCA_017556595.1 Bacteroides sp. | reverse complement strand
GAAGGTTCCTTCGCCCGAGAATTGGTTCTCTTTCCATGCTCCGGTATAGCGGCTACCATCGCTCCAGGTTTGAGTGCCTTGACCATTCTTCTTATCACCCGCCCACGAGCCGGTGTAGCGTGCACCCTCTTTCCAAGTGTAGGTACCTTCTCCTTCGCGCTTGTCGTTTTTCCAATAGCCTTCATACACATCGCCGGTGTAATAGTACATAGTACCTTCGCCATGTTGGTAGTCTTGATACCACATGCCTTCGTAGCGGTTGTTGTTGGCAAAATGGTAGATGCCATAGCCGTGTTGCTGATCTTGGAACCAGTCGCCTTCATAGCGTTCGCCATCGGCAAACAAGAAAGTGCCTTTACCTTCGCGCTTTCCCTTTACATAATGGCCTTCGTAGGTGTTACCATTGGGATAGACTGTTTTTCCGCGACCATAAGGCTTACGACCTTTCATCTCGCCATTGTAGGTAGAACCATCTTTAAAGGTGTGAGTGCCTATCTTCACTTCGGTTTCGAATAGGCTTTTTAAGGTTGTTACAGCTTTCTTTTCTTGTGCCGACAAGTTGATGGCAGCAAAGAGTGTTACTATTGTAATGAGGTATTTCATCAAAAATTAAAATATTAACAAGTTAAAATTAGGTTTGTGCTTAGCAATGAGCTAATAGTTCTTTCACATACTCGCGTTCCATATCGAGCGGTTTCAGCACTTGATTATCGGCTTGTAACAGGTCGATGTCTAAACGAATAATCTCGCGTTGCTTATCGACATCTTGCCTACCGGCTAAGCGCTCAATGTGCTTTAAGCGAAGACGCACCTCTTCGATGGTAGCATCGGCTTGAAAACGAGCTATTTGATTATGGAAAAGTGCTTCGTTGCGCAGGCCTATCGGAAGAGTTTCTACCTCGTCCGAGAAACGGATATCGGGATAGCTTTCCGTCAGCATTTGGCGGGCAAAGGCCAACTGCTTTTCGGGTTGATGGTTGCTACCTAAACAGAGTAAAAATGTCATTACTCAAACAGGTTGTCTATCCCCTCTTCGGCGATGGTTTCTATTACTATCTCTTCCTTGAGGCTCTCTTCCATGCAGGGGTCATATCCTTCAGGGAATTCGAACTTATCTTCTTCGTCGTAAGGCAAACTTTCGTCGGCAAGTACATTCTTCATATATCCCGCCCAAATAGGAAGTGCCATGCGAGCACCTTGTCCGTAAGCCATCGAATCGAAGTGAATGTCGTACTCGTCGCCTCCTACCCATGCACCAGATACCAACGTAGGAGTATAGCCTATGAACCAACCATCGGAGTTGTCGTTTGTAGTACCTGTTTTACCAGCAGCATCGGCTGTTACGCCTAAGCGTCGGATGCTACTACCAGTACCGCCATTCACCACGCCACGCATCATGTGAATCATCTTATACGCACTATTCGTACTGATTACTTCTTGCATATCGGGCGAGAATGTAGCTAGGACATTACCTTCGTTATCTTCGATGCGTGTTACAAACATTGGCGCTACGCGGATACCTTTATTTGGGAAGGTTGTGTAGGCACTAACCATTTCGCCTACAGAGATATCGCAAGGACCAAGACAAAGCGATACAGAAGGCACGATGGCTTGATTGCGCACACCAAAGCTATGTATCAATCGCTTGAAAGCGTATGGATTGAGTTTGCTCATGAGGTAGGCAGTAATCCAATTGTCGGAGTTGGCCAATCCCCATTCCACGGTTACGTTTTCGCCCAAGAACTTGTCGCTAGTGTTGCGCGGTGTCCAAGGAATACCGTTTTCGTCGAGCAACGTATATTCAACATGCTGAACAAGGTCGCACGGCGAGAAGCCATTCTCCATAGCCAATGTATAGAGGAAAGGCTTGATTGTTGAACCTACTTGACGACGGCCCATCATTGCCATATCGTATTGGAAATAATGGTAGTTAGGGCCACCTACGTACGCTTTTACATGGCCGGTATGTGGTTCCATAGACATAAATCCGGCGCGTAGGAACGACTTGTAGTAGCGGATAGAATCCATCGGTGTCATCACGGTGTCTATCTCGCCTTGCCAGCTGAACACAGACATTTCGCGCGGAGTATTGAAGGCTTCTTTTATCTCTTCTTCGGTAGCATATTTGCTCATAGCGCGATAACGGTCGGTCTGCTTCATAGCTCTGTCCAAAAACTTCTGTACGTCGGCAGCCGACAACTTATTAGAATAAGGTGCATTGCGACGACCTTTCTTTTCGCGGAAGAATTGTGCTTGCACGGTTTTCAAATGCTCGGTCATAGCATCTTCGGCATACTTCTGCATGCGCGAGTCGATGGTAGTGTAAATGCGCAAACCATCGGTGTAAAGATTGTAGGGAGTGCCGTCAGACTTGAAATTCTTTTCGCACCAACCAAACAATGGGTTGTTTTCCCAGTCGAGCGAATCTTCGTAATATTCTTGCATTTGCCAGCCGCGATAGTCTTTCTTTTCGGGTTTCTTGTGTTTGAGCACATCGCGCAAATATTCGCGAAAGTAGGTTGCAAGACCCTCTTTGTGGTCAACACGATTGAATTTCAAGGTGAGCGGAAGCGCTTTGAGCGAATCGCATGCGGTTTGGCTAAGGTAGCCAGCTTTCACCATCTGATCGAGCACTACATTGCGACGTCTTGTAGAGCGTTCGTTGAAACGACGAGGATTGTAACGAGCAGGATTCTTACACATACCTACTAAAGTGGCCGCCTCTTCTATCTTCAATTCGCTAGGCAAGCAGCCGAAATAAGTATATGCTGCTGTCTTTATACCCACAGCAGTGTAAAGGAAGTCGAACTTATTTAAGTACATCGTCAAGATTTCCTCTTTCGTAAAGTTGCGTTCAAGTTTTACGGCAATTACCCACTCGATAGGCTTTTGGAAAAGACGCTCCACTACACTTTCTGCACTAGGCGAATAAAGTTGTTTGGATAGCTGTTGAGTAATGGTACTACCTCCACCGGCTTCTGCTTGCATCAAAATGCCGCGTTTAACAATAGCACGCAACAAAGCTTTGAAATCGATACCCGAGTGACTAGCAAAGCGTACGTCCTCTGTAGCGATAAGGGCATTGATAAGATGAGGAGGTAACTCATCGTAACCTACATATACGCGATTGTCTTTACTATACGAATAGGTACCAAGCACTTCGCCATCGGCCGAGAATAATTGTGTAGCAAACTTATAATCAGGATTTTCCAAATCTTCGAGCGGAGGCATATAGCCTACCCAACCTTTGTTGATAGAATAGAATAGCATGAAGCCAGCAAAGAGGCCTAACAACAAAAGTATCCACAATGTTCGAATAAAAAACTTTATCATGTTTGTTCTAATGTAGTTCACGTTAATATATAGATGTGGCAAAGTTAGTAATTAT
>JAFYML010000371.1 GCA_017556595.1 Bacteroides sp. | reverse complement strand
TCAATGGCTTTCTCTGCATTCTTCTCGGGAATGGAGATCGCTTTTGTGTCGGTAGATAAATTGCGTTTCGAAATGGATAGGAAACCAGGCCCAACAACTACGGTGTTGGAATACTTCTTCCGTAATCCCAACAATTTCATCTCGACAATGTTGGTAGGAAACAACATCGCACTGGTTGTGTATGGTATCTTTATGGCTGATATTATCCAGGACAAACTTTTGTCGGGTATAATCTCGAACGAATTTTTGCTGATGCTGATGCAAACCATTATATCTACACTTATCATATTGGTTACAGGTGAGTTCTTACCTAAAACTCTCTTCAAAATCAATCCGAATTTAGTGTTGCGCATATTTGCATTTCCGCTATTTCTGTGTTACATCGTTCTTTTCCCTATTTCAAAGTTTGCCTCTTCGCTTTCGTCAATCTTTTTGCGTTTGCTTGGCGTGAAAGTTAATAAAGAGGCTTCGGAAAAGGCTTTCGGAAAAGTCGATCTTGACCATTTTGTACAGACAAGTATTGAAAATGCTAACGATGAAGAGGAGTTGGATGCTGAAGTGAAAATCTTTCAAAATGCGCTCGATTTTTCAAGCATTAAGATTCGCGATTGTATAGTGCCGCGTACAGAAGTGGTGGCGGTTGATGTTACAACTACATTAGAAGAGTTGAAAGTGCTATTCGTGGAATCCGGCATATCGAAAATTATTGTATTCGAAGGCAATATTGATAACGTAGTGGGATACATTCACTCGTCCGAAATGTTCCGTAATCCCGAAAAATGGCAAAATCATGTGAAAGAAGTACCTATCGTTCCGGAAACAATGGCAGCTCACAAGCTAATGAAGCTATTCATGCAACAGAAGAAGACTATTGCTGTAGTTGTAGATGAGTTTGGAGGAACCTCGGGTATCGTATCGCTCGAAGATTTGGTGGAAGAGATTTTTGGTGATATTGAAGATGAACACGATAATACCTCTTATATTTGTAAAAAATTGGGTGATGATGATTACGTTCTTTCTGCTCGTTTAGAGATTGAAAAGGTAAACGAGATGTTTGATTTAGAATTGCCCGAATCGGATGATTATCTCACTATCGGTGGTATGATATTGAATCATTATCAAAACTTCCCGAAGTTGAACGAGGTTGTTGAAATTGGTGATTTTAAATTTAAAATAATCCGACTTTCTGCTACTAAAATCGAATTAGTAAGGTTGAAAGTGGGTAAATAAATCGAATTCGCGCATTTTTTTTAAGAATAAATAGATGTATCCATACATTTTTTGTATCTTCGTGCGCTAAAATTGAAAAGAATAGAAAATAATATAAACTAAAACTAAATAACAAAAATGGCAACATTACAAAGCATTCGTTCGAAAGGACCATTATTGGTGGTTGTTGTAGGTTTAGCCTTGTTCGCATTTATCGCTGGCGACGTGTTTAAGGCTATCCAACCACACCAAACACAAGATGTAGGTGAAATCAATGGTGAAGCTGTTTCTGCACAAGAGTATCAAGATTTGGTAGAAGAGTACACTGAAGTGATTAAACTTACTCAAGGAGATAATGTAATTAGCGATGAAGTTTCTAACCAAATCAAAGATGTGGTTTGGAGAAACTATGTAAACAACAAGTTGATTCAAGCAGAAGCAGAAAAGATTGGTTTGACTGTTTCTGATGCTGAAATCCAAGCAATTATTAATGCTGGTGTGCACCCATTGTTGAGTCAAACTCCATTTATCAACCAACAAACAGGCACTTTTGATCAAGATATGTTGAAGAAGTTCTTGGTTGACTATGCTCAAATGCAAGCAGGACAATATCCTGCTGAGTATATGGAAAGCTACTCTCGCTTGTACACACTTTGGTCATTCATCGAAAAAACATTGAAGGAAAGCCGTTTGCAAGACAAGTATATGGCTTTGGTGTCAAACTCGATTATCTCTAATCCTGTTGAAACACAAGCTGCTTTCGATGCTCGCACTAACCAAACAAACATGTTGATGGCGGCAATTCCTTATAACGCTATTGCTGACTCGTTGGTTGCTGTTAGCGCTACAGACCTCAAGAATCTTTATAACAAGCGTAAAGAAGAGTTCAAGCAATTTGCTGAAACTCGTGATGTGAAGTACATCGACGTTCAAGTTGTTGCAAGCGAAGAAGATAAAGCTGCTTTGCAAGCTGAAATGGACGAGTATGCAACTCAATTGGCTGATGCAACTGATAACTATTCTGCTTTTGTTCGTTCTGCAAGCTCAGATGTTCCTTACGTTGATTTGTTCTATACACAAAGATCACTTCCTTTGGATGTAATCGCACGTTTGGATTCAGTTGCTGTAGGTGGCGTATTTGGTCCATACTATAATGTAACCGACAACACAATGAATACATTCAAGAAGTTGGCTGTAGCTAAGATGGCTGACTCTATTGAATTCCGTCAAATCCAAGTTGTTGAAGCTGATGCTGAAAGAACTAAATTTGTAGCCGATAGTATTTTCAATGCTATCAAGTCAGGTGCTGATTTCGCAGAAGTTGCTAAGACTTATGGTCAAACAGGTGAACCTGTATGGATTTCTTCAGCTAACTATGAAGGCGCACAAATCGATGGTGATAACTTGAAGTATATCGAAGCTATCACTACTGGCAAGGTTAAAGAGTTGGTAAATCTTCCTTTGATGCAAGCAAATATCATTTTGCAAGTAACAAATAAGAAGGCAGATGTTGAGAAATACAAAGTTGCAGTTGTTAAGCGCTCTGTAGATTTCAGCAAAGAAACTTATAACAAGGCTTACAATGAATTTAGCCAATTCATCTCTGAAAATCAAACATTGGCCGAATTGGAAGCTAATGCTGAAGACGCTGGTTATAGATTGTTGGAAAGAGCTGATTTGTCAAGCTCAGAACACACAATTGGTTCTGTTCGCGGTACAAAGGATGCTTTGAGATGGGCTTTCGAAGCTAACGTTGGCGAAGTATCAGGCTTGTACGAATGTGGCGATAACGATCGTATGCTCGTTGTAGCTGTATCTGGTATCACTCCAGAAGGCTATCGCTCACTTGATCAAGTAAAAATGGAGTTGTCTCTTGAAGTAGCTCGCGAAAAGAAAGCTGAAAAGATTTTGGCTGATTTGAAGGCTGCTAATGTTACTTCATTCGAACAATTCGCTGCATTGGAAGATGCTGTTAGCGATTCATTGAAGTATGTAACATTTGGTGCCCCTGCATACGTTACTTCATTGCGTAGCAGTGAACCTCAAGTAAGTGCTTACGTAAACGAAGAAATGAACAAAGTAAGTGCTCCTATTAAGGGTCTTGCAGGTGTGTACGTATTGCAACCTTATGGTGCTGAAAAACAAGAACAAACATACGATGCTGAAGCTGAAGAAAGAACAATTGCTAATCAACATGCTCGTTCAGTGATGCAACAACTTGTTAATGACTTGTACATTAAGGCAAATGTAGCTGATCAACGTTACATTTTCTTCTAAACAATATTTTATTGGGTTAAAAATGCCGATTGCTATATTAGTAATCGGCATTTTTGTTCGTAAAACTCATTTTCAAAGC
>JAFYML010000370.1 GCA_017556595.1 Bacteroides sp. | reverse complement strand
CCACACATACGAACTTGGTCTTTCCACCTACGGTGATACGACAAGCACCACACATACCGGTACCATCCACCATGATGGTGTTCAACGATACGTCGGTAGGTATTTCATATTTCTTGGTCAGTAAGCAGCAGAATTTCATCATGATGGCAGGGCCAATGGCGAAACACTTATCTACCTTTTCGCGCTTGATAACACTTTCGATACCTTCGGTTACCAAACCCTTGTTGCCATACGAACCATCATCGGTCATGATGATAACTTCGTCCGACGACTTGCGAACCTCTTCTTCCAGAATAATCAACTCCTTCGAACGTCCGGCCAATACCGAGATAACGCGGTTGCCAGCTTCCTTCAAAGCTTGAATAATAGGTAGCATTGGAGCCACACCTACACCACCACCGGCACATACCACCGTACCAAAGTTTTCGATGTGAGTAGCTTGTCCCAATGGACCTACTATGTCCATTACATAGTCGCCTTCATTCAATTGACACAACTTGGTCGATGACAAACCAACTGTTTGCACCACTAGGGTAATTGTTCCCTTTTGTAGGTCAGCGCCCGCAATAGTCAAGGGCATACGTTCGCCCTTTTCATCTACACGAACAATGACAAAATGGCCCGCTTTGCGCGATTTTGCAATCAGTGGCGCCTCTACTTCCAGTTTGAACACCTTCTCTGAGAATTGTTCTTTGCTAATGATTTTGTTCATAGCTTTTAATTTTGTCTATATATTTACGTTATTTACTTTCAATTTGTAATATTTTGCAAAGATACAGCTTCTATTTTAATAACAAAGAAATAATGTTGATTTATTCTAATAAATGCGTATATTTGCAACTCATAATTTTTAATTTTTCATTTTTAATTTATAATTTAAATGTATCAACCTTCTCAACTCCCTAAGACCCGTGTCGATGCTGCGGATATCCTTCGTGGGCTCGCTATTGGTGGTATTGTACTTATCCATTTTTTGGAGCATTTAAACTTTTATCATTTCCCTGAACTTACGCCTCTCGACGAAACCGTTTGGAGCGTAGTTTTCTTCTGGTTGGCCAATAAGATGTATGCCATCTTCTCCTTGTTGTTTGGCTTTAGCTTCTTTGTTCAACACGACAATCAAGCCCAAAAAGGCAAGGATTTCCGTCCACGCTTTTTGTGGCGTATGGTGTTGCTTGCGCTTTGGGGTATTTTCGACTTGCTGTTCTACAATGGCGATATATTGCTTGTCTATGCTGTTTGTAGTTTGTTTGTCATCCCATTGATACGCAAAAGCAATAAGATGCTTTTTGCGGCAGCTATCTTCTTTGCGCTTCAGCCAATTGAATTGGTTTACATTATTTTAGGTCTATTGAATCCCGAACTTACACCGCTCTACTTAGGCTCGAACGAATCCTTTGGAGCTATTATGCCGCAACAGATAAATGGCTCGTTCTTTGATGTGGCATGGGTAAGTTTGAAGTATGGCATACCGGCCAATTTCACTTGGGCTATCGAGAACGGTCGTTTCACCCAAACCATCTTCTTGTTTATTGCTGGTATCATCCTCGGACGCTATCGTTACCTATACGATGAGGGCAACAACCGCATGCGTTGGAAAAAGACGATGCTCTATTCGGTGATAGGTTTTGCTGTATTCTACCCATTATATACATACGTGCCTGGCATGGTAGATAATGTGTGTGCATCTCATTCGTTGGGTGTAATGCTCAAGGCTTGGATGAACCTTTGCATGATGTTGTTCTATGTATCGGGCATCACTTGGTTGTATCATTGCACTAAGGGTGGCAAGAAGTTGATTGTTATCGCTCCTTATGGTAAGATGAGTTTGACCAACTACATGACGCAATCTATTTTTGGTAGTATGTTGTTCTATGGTTGGGGCTTTGGTTTGTATCAATATTGCGGTCACACACTTAGCTTGCTCTTGGGTATCGCCTTCGTTGGTTTGCAATACATCTTCTGCCGTTGGTGGTTGAAGAGTCACAAACGAGGTCCATTCGAGGAACTTTGGCGAAGAGCAACTTGGATTTGATTATAAAATAATAGCGGACACTACGGTGCCCGCTATTATTATAAATATGTATGTAGTAATTATTCTACTGTAAAGTCGATAGCCTTCAAGTCCTTATCCAATGATGAGTTACCATAAAGGATTTGATATTGACCTGGGAATACTTCCAAACCATCTACGTTTGCGCTATAGTAAGCAAATGATTCTGGTTCAAGTGTAATCTTCACTGTTTCAGTCTTGCCGGCAGCAATTTCCTTGCGTGCATAACCCTTCAACGACTTGATAGGAGCATCTGGGTTAGTCAAGCTCTTCACATAAACTTGGATTACTTCAGCACCGTCCATCTTACCTGCATTGGTCACAGGGATAGTGATGTCAACACTTTCGCCAGCCTTGATGCTGTTAGCAGAAAGTTGAGCGTCGCCAAATGTGAAGTCTGTATAGCTCAAACCATAACCGAAAGCATACATAGGTTCACCCTTGAAGTAGCGGTAAGTACGGTTTTCCATGCTATAGTCAGTAAATTCTGGCAATTGAGCAGTCGATTTGTAGAATGTAACAGGCAATTTACCCGATGGGTTGAAGTCGCCAAAGATTACGTCAGCTACAGCTGTACCACCTTCTTGACCAGGATACCATGCTTGCAACAAAGCATCGTAAGCGTGTTCAATACCTTCGAAACCTACACAGCTACCCGAGCAGTTTACGTAGATAACAGGCTTGCCTGTTTCGTGCATAGCTTGCAAGAAGCGTCTTTGTACGGCAGGAAGTTCGATAGTTGCACGTTCGTGACCTTCACCTTCTTGTGATGGAGTGATACCACCTACGTAGATGATAGCGTCTGCTTCTTTCACCTTTTCGGCCAATTCGTCGAATTGAGCCATCTTACGTTCGTACATATCTACGAAGATGTTCGATACAGTACCTTCGGCAGCAGCCTTATACTTAAGTTCGATGTTGTAAGTTTGTCCTTCCTTCACTTCCAAGTTGATAGTCGAACCACGACGGCTACCAAATGAAGCGCGAAGTTCGCGTTGTTGAGCTTCAGTAAGTTGCATACCTGGAGTGAACTTGAACGACAATGGACGTGGTGATTCGCCGATAGTCTTGCCATTTACGTTCAAAGTAAAGTTGTTGGCACGTACCGAGAAGCAGAGTGTACCAGTGTAGTCAGGAGTGTAAGTACCTGTGTAGATTGCAGTAAAGTCGTGTGTTGGCACGCCATCACCAAAGCCATAACCACCTTCTGTGCGGAAGTTAAGTTCTTCTACGTTTACAGTCTTGATAGGTTCGCCAGCCCATTCGGTGTTGTCGAAATACTTCGCAACAAAACCCTTTTGGTCACCGCTCTTCACGTTCATCAATTGTGGAATTTGGATGAACTCGTTTTCAATTTCGCTACCGCGTTCGTAAATAATCTTAGCGTTAGGCAACTTGTTTTGAATACCTTGCAAGATAGTTACTTGGTGAGTAGGAGTACCGCTATAGTTACCTCTAATCATAAT
>JAFYML010000369.1 GCA_017556595.1 Bacteroides sp. | reverse complement strand
GTTTGGATGCAACGATTATGGTGGCCTATTTGGAACAGAAAGAGCGTACCGACGAAGCCTTATTGGCCGCCACTGCCAAAGCCGACTACTTGCTGAATGGCATCGAAGCTTTGGTTGCTCAGAACCAAAGCCACTTGGCCATTGCCCGCACTCCTGCCGACCTCTACCGTCTGAAACACGAGGGCAAGAAAGCCATCATGCTGGGAATTGAAAACGGATATGCCATCGGAAAGGAACTTGGCCACGTGGAACGTTTCCGTCAACGAGGTGTAGTTTACATGACGCTTTGCCACAACGGCAACAATGATATTTGCGGGTCGGCCCGATACAACGACGAAGGGTTGGGCGTAAGCCAATTCGGTGCCAAAGTCATCCAAGAAATGAACCGCGTAGGCATGATGGTCGACATCTCGCATGCCGGCGAACAAACATTCTACGATGCCTTGGACATCAGCCAAAAACCAATTGTAGCATCCCATTCCTCGGCACGCGCCTTATGCAACCATCCGCGAAACCTTACCGACGAACAGCTTCGTGCTCTAGCTAAGAAAGGCGGGGTAGCCCAAGTAACCCTCTATCACGGATTCTTGAAAGAAAACGGAACAGCCACCATCCAAGACGCCATACAGCACCTCAACCACATGGTCCAAGTAATGGGCATCGAGCACGTGGGCATCGGTACCGACTTCGATGGCGATGGCGGAATCAGCGGATGCGCATCGGCTTCCGAACTCATCAACTTCACCCGTTGTTTATTGAAGGAACGCTATAGCGAAGAAGACATCCGCCGAATCTGGGGAGGAAACTTCCTACGCGTGATGGAAGAAGTCCAAAGAATTTAATTACCTTTGCAGAAAACAGAAATATGAGAATAAAGAACCTACTCATCGTACCTTTTCTCGCTTTAAGCATGGTAGCATGTGGCAACAGCCAGAAAACAGACGATACACAAGCCACAGAAAAGAAAGTGGATGTCAAGGCCCCGGCATTCAATGCCGACAGTGCCTATACCTATATTCAGGCACAAGCCGATTTTGGTCCTCGTGTACCTAACACCCAGGCACATCGCGATTGTGGCGAATACCTTGCCAAGCAACTCGAAAAATTCGGAGCCAAAGTATACAACCAGTATGCCGACCTCACCGCATGGGACGGTACCGTACTGAAAGCCCGCAACATCATCGGCGCCTATAAACCCGAAAGCAAGAAACGCATCCTGCTCTGCGCCCATTGGGACAGCCGTCCGTATGCCGACAACGACCCCGATGAAAAGAACTACCGCAAGCACATCCTTGGCGTGAACGATGGCGCCAGCGGTGTAGGCGTATTGCTAGAAATAGCCCGTCTGCTTCAACAACAAGAACCTACCGTAGGTATCGACATCGTGTTCTTCGATGCCGAAGATTACGGAACCCCCGAATTCCACCAAGGCGTATACAAACAAGACACTTGGTGCCTAGGCTCACAATACTGGGCACGTACGCCACACGTACAAGGATACTATGCTCGCTACGGTATCCTGCTAGATATGGTAGGTGGCAAGGGAGCTACCTTCTACCAGGAGCCTTACTCAGGCCGTACCGCCCGTTCGGAAATGAAGAAGATTTGGAAGAAAGCACAAGAGTTGGGCTACAGCAACTACTTTGTACAACAAGAGGGCTCGGAAGTAATCGACGACCACGTGTACGTACATAGCCTGGCACGCATCCCGTGTGTAGACATCATTAACTACGACCCTACT
>JAFYML010000368.1 GCA_017556595.1 Bacteroides sp. | reverse complement strand
CGTTGATAGCCTTAATAGCATTACTAATACCCGACCTATACATCTATTTTTGCTACATCCGCAAGCGAACACAAAAACTTTGGTTACGTTTAGTATGGTGGTTACCTACCCTATTACTAATAGCCTCTTTTGTACATTTGATGTTCTTAAGCGGGCCTAACCACATGGCGCAAAATCCGCATGCCATCGGTCACATGGCTATCGCCATACTATTATTTACCGTACCCAAAGCATTATTCATGCTTATCACATTACCGGGCATAGCACTTCATGCACTTTCTCACCGCATACCTCGAGCACCTTTTACTTTTGTCGCTACTTTATTGGCCGTTATAACTTTCGGTTGCATTCTTTATGGAGCAGCAGAAGGCGTTAGCCATTTCCAAGTAAAAGAGGTTGATATAAACCATAGCAAACGATTGCCTGAGGGATTCGAAGGTTTTCGCATTGCGCAGATATCTGACTTACATTTAGGAAGTTGGAGTAATAAAGTCGATAAGATAGAGGAGTTGGTTAGCCTCATCAACGAGCAACAACCCGACATTATTCTATTTACGGGCGATCTTGTAAACCACCATGCCGATGAATTGAAACCCTTCATGCCCATTTTAGCTAAACTTAAAGCACCCCATGGAGTTTATTCTGTATTAGGCAACCACGATTATGGCACCTATTACCGATGGCCTTCAGCAGAAGACGAAGCTAAGAATCTTGAGCAACTCATAGCAATGCAAAAAGAAATGAGATGGAAGATGCTAAACAACCAACATACCTTATTATATAATAGAGGTGATAGTATAGCACTCGTGGGAGTAGAAAACGATGGTGAACCTCCCTTCTCGCAACATGCTCAATTAAAAGAAGCAACCGAAGGAACAGAAAATTTATATACCATATTGATGAGCCACAACCCTACACATTGGCGACGCGAAGTATTACCCGAAACCGACATTGATTTAATGTTGGCTGGTCATACTCACGCCATGCAAGTAACTCTTTTCGGCCGTTCACTATCCGAATTTCTCTATCCCGAATGGAAGGGACTATATACAGAAGGTGCACAAGCATTGTATGTAAACATTGGCATTGGATATGTAGGAATGCCCTTCCGTTTCGGTGCTTGGCCAGAAATTACTGTTCTGACTCTGAAAAATAACGTTCAATAATACGCCTAACAATATTTATTCAACAAAAAAATTCTACCTTTGTAGCAACAACAAAAAAAAGAAGCAACATGAAAGTAATTTATAGTCTCTATCTTATCTGTATAGCCTTTCCTCTACTATTGGTTATCACAATCTTTGTATCCGTCAGCATTATACTATGCTCTTGCATTGGATTAGGTGGTTGGAGTGGACATGTGTTTGGTAGTTTTTGGGGATGGTCGTTCTGCCGTCTATTACTATTACCTGTGACCGTTGAAGGCCGTGAATTGATAGACAAACAAACTTCCTACGTTTTCGTGGCTAACCATCAAGGTTCGTTCGATATATTCCTTATCTATGGTTTTTTGCGTCGCCATTTCAAATGGATGATGAAGAAGAGTTTGCGAAAGAATCCATTTATTGGTAAAGCAAGTGAAAGTGCCGGCCATATTTTTGTTGACCGTTCCGGTCCAAAGGCAGTTATGAACACTATTAACCAAGCACGCAACGTATTGAAAGATGGTGTTTCGCTTGTTGTTTTCCCTGAAGGTTCACGAAGTTTTACCGGCCATATGGGATACTTTAAACGTGGTGCTTTCCAATTGGCCGATGAATTGCAAATGCCTGTAGTTCCTTTAACCATCGATGGTTCGTTTGATGTTTTCTCGCGACGTAGCAAATGGATTAACTGGCATCCATTGCGTTTAACGATACACAAACCGATACCACCTCGTTGTCAAGGAGCAGAAAATATTAAGGCGACAATGACCGAAGCCTATGCCGCCATAGAAAGTGCACTTCCTAATAAGTATAAAGGAATGGTTGAAAATCCCGATCAATAAGTTTATCTTGTTCTCTCCATTAGAATTGCATTCTCTTGGAGGCGTTGTTGTTCTTCTATCAACTGAGCATTCTCCTTTGCTTGGTCTAAAAAGACGCGAACATCAGGATGTTCTTTAAACGAAGCAGG
>JAFYML010000367.1 GCA_017556595.1 Bacteroides sp. | reverse complement strand
TTAGAAAAAATAACGGCGATACTCAAGAAGTTATTTGCCGTTCAAAAGTAGTGTTGAAATAATATATAAATCATAAATAATAAATCATAAATCAAACGAATTATGGCACAATTAAATTTTGGTGGTGTTATCGAAAATGTGATGACACGCGAAGAGTTTCCTTTGGAAAAGGCTCGTGAGATATTGAAAGATGAAACAATTGCCGTTATCGGTTATGGCGTACAAGGCCCTGGTCAAGCATGCAACTTGCGTGATAATGGCTTTAATGTAATCGTTGGCCAACGTCCGGGTAAGACATACGAAAAAGCTGTTGCCGATGGTTGGGTGCCAGGCGAAACATTGTTCAGCATTGAAGAAGCTGCCGAAAAAGGTACTATCGTGATGTGCTTGCTATCGGATGCTGCTGTGATGAGCGTATGGCCTACTTTGAAACAATACCTCACACCAGGTAAGGCTCTCTACTTCTCACACGGATTTGCTATTACTTGGAACGACCGCACAGGTGTAGTTCCTCCAACAGATATTGATGTTATCATGGTTGCACCAAAAGGTTCAGGTACTTCACTTCGTACCATGTTCCTCGAAGGTCGTGGTTTGAACTCATCATACGCTATCTATCAAGATGCTACAGGCCGCGCATTCGAACGTACCATTGCATTGGGTATCGGTATCGGCTCAGGTTACTTGTTTGAAACTACTTTCATTCGTGAAGCAACTTCTGACTTGACAGGTGAACGTGGCTCGTTGATGGGTGCTATTCAAGGTTTGTTGTTGGCTCAATACGAAGTGTTGCGCGAAAACGGACATACTCCTTCTGAAGCATTCAACGAAACTGTAGAAGAGCTTACTCAATCGTTGATGCCTCTCTTCGCTAAGAATGGTATGGATTGGATGTATGCAAACTGCTCTACTACAGCTCAACGTGGTGCACTCGATTGGATGGGCCCCTTCCACGATGCAATCAAACCTGTTGTAGAAAAGCTTTATGCAAGTGTGAAGTGTGGTAACGAAGCACAAATCTCTATCGATAGCAATTCAAAACCCGACTACCGCGAAAAGTTGGAAGAAGAATTGAAGGCATTGCGCGAAAGCGAAATGTGGCAAACAGCTGTTACTGTTCGCAAACTTCGTCCAGAAAACAACTAATAGCTTATTACAATCATCTATATACGGCCTGCACCCATCGGTGTGGGCCGTTTTTAGTTTATTTAAGGTGGTGGTGATGCGCGTGTAAGCAAATTATGCTATCTTTGCGTCCAAACTTAATACCAAATTATTTATGAAGAAAACTATTTTTATAATGATTGTAGCAGCCTTGATGTGTGTAGGTGGTGTGCAAGCACAATCGGCGAAGCAAACACTTACTATTCATGAATCACCTAATCCGGTGGCGGATGCGTCGTTGTTCGATGCATTACTTCTACCTTTCCGTGGGAAGACGGTGTTGGTTGATGTGTGGGCAACTTGGTGCGGCCCTTGCCGACAAGCCAATGCCGCTATGAAACCCGTGAAAGAGGAATTGAAAGGAAAGGATATTGTTTACTTGTACGTTACAGGTGAAACATCACCACTCGCTACTTGGGAAAAGATGATTCCCGATTTGGGCGGCGACCACTATCGTGTTAGTGCCGAGCAATGGAAAAAGTTGATTAATGAACGCGGCATAGAAGGTGTGCCTACCTATTTTATTGTAGATAAGAATGGTAAGGTGGTGTTTAGCCAAGTTGGTTTCCCGGGTGCCGAAACAATGAAAACACAATTGCTCAAAGCTCTTCAATAACGTTGCTTTTATAATGGAATACCTACAAATTGCTACCGGAAGCAAGGCTGATAAATATGACTTGTTATTGAAACAAGTCGATGCGCTTTTTCAAGATGAGGCGGATATGATTGCACGCATGGCCAATGTGAGTGCTATGCTTCAAGAAACGTTTCACTTTTGGTGGACGGGCTTCTATCGCGTGCTAGCCGACGAATTAGTGCTTGGTCCCTTTCAAGGACCATTAGCTTGTACGCGCATTAAGTATGGACGCGGTGTGTGCGGCACGGCTTGGAAGGAAGGTGCTACGCAAGTAGTGCCCGATGTTGAGCAGTTTCCCGGACATATTGCATGCAGCTCGGCTTCGCGTAGCGAGATTGTAGTGCCTATATACAAAGATGGTCAAGTGATTGCTGTCCTAGATATTGATAGCGAACACTTGGCCACCTTTGATGATACCGACAAGTATTATTTAGAGCAACTGATAAATAAGTTCTAAGTGCAGAGTTAATTTAGCACTAATCATTAATCACTCTATACTTAACTTCGGTAAAATTTCTTCCTCAAAGATAGTTCGTTCAATCAACCGATAGTGTGGGTCATAAGCTTCTGAATATTCGGGGCTATGGTGCATCACATATTCACCTTGATTCAGTAGTGCTTCGATGGCTTGGCTATCGCTTTCGAAGCGAGGAAGCATTTTACTTAATCCCATCTTTTTGATAGTCTCCTCTATCTCTTTCCAACGTATCTTCCAATCCTCTATAGCAGGTAGTTCAAAGCATGTAGCGCTACGCAAGAAGGCATCGAGAAAGGTGTCGAAATCAATATATCCACATTTAATAACATCGAGGTTTACGCGCACAAAGCGTCCTTCCACGCCAATTGGCTCGTACAATGTTTCACTTTCGCTATTCATGTTTTGCAACTCGTAGCGCAAATAGCGTGCGGCCGATGTGGTATCGGGTACTAAATGGCCTGGGCCGAATTGTTCTTGAAAAAAGTTCTTGTACAAATCTTGCAATGTAGATGCCGGATGGCTAGCCATCTGTCTGCCGATGGCTTGCTCAATAGCCGTTTCTTGCTTGCATGCTACAAGCAAGAGAAGCGATGCTATTATAAATAAGGTACGTTTCATGTATTAAGGGTATTGATGTGATTAATGAGTGTTTTATAGAAATGATGATGACTCAATGTGGCGGCCTCGCCCAAGATGACCAACTTCATGCGTGCACGGGTCATGGCTACATTCATGCGTCGTAAATCGCCTAAGAAACCTATCTGTCCCTGCTCGTTGGCACGTACCAACGAAATGAATACAACATCGCGCTCTTGTCCTTGGAAACCATCTACAGTGTTAATGGTAAGCAAGTGCCGATAAGGACGTAGGGCAGCATTGTTCTTAATCTTTCCGCGTAGGTATTGCACTTGCGCTTTGTAGGGCGAGATTAGGCCAAAGTCGATGCGCTCGTCCAAGATGCGATGCCCTCCGATACGTTCAATGTAGGCTTGCAATTCGTTGATGAGCAAGTCGGCTTCCGACTTGTTGATGCGGCCAAAGCTATCGCCCACAAACTCCTCCTTAAACTCCATATCCGAAGTGTCTATCCATGTAATGGGCCTATCCCAATCCAAGATGCCACGATGTTTTACATCGGGTGCGGCCTCTACTTGATTGTCGTAAAACCAATGCGAGGAGAAACGCATAATCTCTTCGTGCATACGATATTGCACTTTTAGTAGCGATACGCAAGCAGGCTTCGTAGATACAATCTTTTCCATCAAAGTGCGGTCAAGGCCACCTCGTGCGGCATCGTAACATTTGATGGTTGGTGGTAGTTGACAATGATCGCCCGCCAATACTACACGGTCGGCTTTGCGGATGGCTATCCAACAAGCCGCCTCGAGTGCTTGTGCCGCTTCGTCGATGAATAGTGTGCCAAACTTTCGTCCACTTAATAGGCGATGATTGCTGCTTACCAACGTTGAGGCTATGACGTGTGCCGAATCGAACAAATCGGCATTGATTTGTATCTCAAGTGTTGTTGCTCTGTCGCGCAAGCGGCTCATACGATTACGCAAGGCTTCGCGTTCGCTATAACTTCCGCGTCGTCCTTGTCCGCTTAATTGGCGCAACTCTTTGCGTATACTCCAAAGCTCGTGGTAGGAGGGATGATTTTCAAACCTACGTTCGTAGGTGAAGGATAGCATCTTGTCGTTCACGCGTGTGGGGTTGCCTATGCGCAACACGTTTACTCCTCTATCCACCAACTTTTCCGCAATCCAATCCACGGCCATGTTGCTTTGCGCACATACTAATACTTGCGGCTCGCGGTGTAGGGTTTCGTAGATGGCTTCCACCAGCGTGGTGGTTTTCCCTGTACCGGGAGGGCCATGCACAATGGCTACATCACGTGCACAAAGCACCCTGTTTACGGCATGCTCTTGCGTAGTGTTCAACCACGGAAAGCGTACGGGGTATAACTCACGGAAACCCGCTTTTATGCTATTTCCCAAGAGTATGTCGCGAAGCTCGGCAAGACGATTACCTTTGGCGCGTAGCACATCGGCCAAGGCTTCGAACATGGTGCGATAGGATGTTTCGTCGAAGAATAGTTGTATGCCTAATCGCTCGGCCGCTTGCACATCTACTATGCTACCTGCCCCAGGCATTACTACCACCATGCGTGTTTCGTCGGCATAGCTCACCGTAGCTGTGAAGTTATAGTAGGTCAAACTACCATCGGCACTTTGGCGGAAGAAACATACGGGGCGGCCATATTCAAAGTTGTGCTCAATGTCGAGGTCATCTGTGCGATTTACCTCCAATACCAACTGATTCAGTGAGTTGTAATAGCTTCTTCCCGTACTGATGGGATACCAACAAAGGCCACGTTTCACCTTGCGCGCCACGCCCATAGTCTCAGTTTGGCGCTGAAACTCCTCCTTTTCATATTCATATTCCATGCGAAGCAACATTTGTTGCTGTTGCAAGTGTAGGGTAGGGCTGTTGGTTTCCGTTGTTTTCATGTTGCGAAGATAATGAATTTATGGGAAAGCGCAAAGTGTAGCATGTTATCTTGCTTCTTCCTATATTTATGCCCTATCTATCATAACCTGATTGCATGCGTCACGGCTGTGAGCAACGTTGCTCACAGCCGTTGGCAATTCTGCTCACGGATGTTGGCAATATTGCTCACAAGTGTGAGCAATTCTGCTCACGACCGTGACGCGCATCAACACACCTATAATGAATAGGGTTGAAACCTATAGTAAACCGATAAAAAGCCTATTTCAATGAAAAAACATTCCATGATATAATTTTTTTCACTTTCTTTGTTACAAAATAACGATTGCTTCGTTTACCCTAATGAACAGACATCCGAATAGATGAGTGAAGAAACCCTGATATCAACCTTTACACGCTTACGCAAACGCTTGTTGCACATGGCCACGAGCTACTTGCATTCGTCGTACGATGCCGACGATGTGCTGCAAGATGCTTTCTGCCGACTATGGCCGCGTGCCGATAGCTTGGACACACCGCAAGTGGCAGAAGCAATGGCCGTGACTACGGTGCGCAACCTCAGCATAGACGAATGGCGTAGGCGAAGCAAACAAGACGAGGTGGAATTCGATGCCGAACGTGACACACGATTGAGCGAATCGCCGGTAGAGGAGATGGAAAGGCAAGAACGATACGAGCAACTGAAACTACTCATCGAAAAAGAGCTATCGCCCGTACAACAACAAATACTTCACCTACGCGAATACGAAGA
>JAFYML010000366.1 GCA_017556595.1 Bacteroides sp. | reverse complement strand
TATGCCAATGGCGATAAATATATAGGTAGTTGGGAGAATGGCGTTCAACACGGCCAAGGCATCTATCACTTTCATACTGGCGAGCGCTACGAAGGCAACTATATCAATGGTCAGCGTACAGGTCAAGGTGTTTACCTCCATGCCAATGGCGACAAATACGTGGGCAACTTCCTCAATGGCGTTCAGCAAGGCTTAGGCACTTTTACTTGGATGAATGGAGCTGTCTATACCGGCGAGTGGAAAGAGAATCAACGCAGCGGTCAAGGCATTTATAAGTGGAATCAAGGCGATGTGTACGAAGGCGAGTGGGCAAACGACCTCTTCAACGGACAAGGCACCCTTACTACCATCGATGGCACTACTTACAAGGGTGGTTTTGTGAATGGCCAAAAAGAGGGTAGTTGCGTGGAAATTGATGCTCAAGGAAATCGCTTCGAAGGAAGCTACCTCGAAGGCCGTCGTCACGGCTCATTCACCAAAACCGATAAAGAGGGTAAAGTTATCCAACAAGGCACCTACGAAAAGGGCCGCTTAAAGAGCAACTAAACATTTTAACTCAAAGAATCAAATAGATGAAACGAACAGATTTGTTTTTCGCATTGGCTATCGTAGCTATTTTCTTGCCTTTCGTAGTGTGTACACCGCTTTATGAATGGTATAAAGGGTTTAATGCTTCGCACGGCATGGTAATGAGTTTCTTGAAGTTTGGGGTGCTTTCTACGCTTGGCGAGATGTTGGGAAGTCGCATTTCATCGGGAAAATACCTAACACCAACCTTTGGTGTTTTACCGCGTATGATTGTGTGGGGTGTGTTAGGTATGGGCATTAATATGGCAATGATTATTTTTTCGAAAGGTACCCCCCTGTTTATGGAGTATATGGGCATGACGGATGCGGTGAAAAGTTTTACGGCCGATGCCTTTACTATGGATAAATTTTGGGTAGCATTAGCCGTGTCGGTGGCCATGAATACGATTTTCGCCCCCGTGTTTATGACGCTTCATAAGATTACGGATGCGCATATTGCGGCTTGTGGCGGCTCGTTGAAGGCGCTTATCACACCTATCCCGATGGCCGAACGCTTTGCTAACATCAATTGGCAGGCACAATGGGGATTTGTTTTTAAGAAGACAATTCCATTCTTCTGGTATCCGGCTCATACAATTACATTTTTGCTTCCAGCTGAACAACGTGTATTGTTTGCAGCATTGTTAGGCATCGCATTAGGCGTCTTGTTGGCGGTATCGATGAAAAAGTGATATATTAGTGACTAGTTACTAGTGTGGAATAAAAAAGAGGGTAGCCATATGGTTACCCTCTTTCTGTAAAAATAAGGTGTAGTATGTATTAAATAATGTATTGCGAACTGATGGATTCGTTGTTCATGACGCGACGAATGGTTTCGGCAAACATATCGGCAATGCTGAGTTGCTTCACCTTGGCGCAGCCCTTTGTGTAAGGGATACTGTCGGTGAAAACCATCTCGACAAGGCCCGATTCTTGTACGCGCAACGAAGCGGGGTCGGACATGACGCAATGGCTTGCAATGGCACGAACCGATTTTGCACCGGCTTCCATCATAACATCGGCTGCCTTGGTAATGGTACCTGCTGTATCTACGATGTCGTCGATGAGCACTACGTTCTTGCCTTTTACATCGCCAATGATTTGCATAGAGGCTACGACATTTGCCTTTTCGCGTGTTTTGTTGCAAAGTACCAAAGGTACACCTAAATATTTGGAGAAGGTGCTTGCGCGTTTTGAACCGCCAGCATCGGGAGCTGCAATAACAAGATTGTCCAACTTCAACGATTCGATGTATGGGAGGAATACTGCCGAAGCATAAAGGTGATCGACAGGGATGTCGAAGAAGCCTTGTATTTGGTCGGCATGCAAATCCATGGTGATAAGGCGGTCGATACCAGCTACAGAAAG
>JAFYML010000365.1 GCA_017556595.1 Bacteroides sp. | reverse complement strand
GTGTGGGATTGACTTATAAATACGATAACCGCTTGACAATTTCGGCCGATTATATGATGCAAAATTGGAGCGAAGCATCGTATATGAGCGAAAAAGGTGTGATGTGTAATCGTACACGCCTTTCAATTGGTGCCGAATATCAACCCGACCCATTGGGAAGAAACTATTTTTCGGCAGTTAAATATAGAGTAGGTGCGCACTACTCTAAACCTTATTATAAAATAGACGGAGTAGATGCCGCCAAGGAATATGGAGTGTCGTTTGGATTTGGATTGCCATTGGCTACATCACGCTCGCTGATTAATCTTACGGCACAATACGTAAGAACTAGCGGGCAAATGAACAGCTTCTTGAATGAAAATACTTTGCGTATTTGCGTCGGAGTAACATTCAACGAAGGATGGTTCTTCAAGAGTAAAGTGAACTAAAAAATAAAAAGCATATTAATAACTTAAAAAACTTCGGATACAATGAAAATGAAAATGTTTGTCGCTGCTTTGTTCCTATCACTGGGTGCATCCAGCGCTATCGCACAAGAATGTAACGCAAACAGTAGTCTTTCTCACGAAGCTGTACGTGTAGGAAACTTTAAAGATGCTTACGAACCATGTATGGCCGTTCTTAAAGAATGTCCTACATTGAAGTATTACACTTATACCGATGCAAAGAAGATTTTAAGAGGTCTTATGGCAGAGATTAAGGATCGTAACAATGCTGATTATCAAAAGTATTTCAACGAATTGTTGGGTGTGTACGATTTGCAAATCCAATACCTTCCAGAGTTGAACAAAAAACTTAAGGCTGACCAACAAGTATCTTCAGCTGAATTGTTGGGTGACAAGGCTGTTGATTATTTGCAATATGCTCCATCTATTGACGTTAACCAAGTTTATGCTTGGTTGAAGGAATCTGTTGATGGTGATAAGGGTGCATCTAAGGGCGCTACTTTGAACGCTTTCTTGGATATCTCTACTAAGAAGGTACAAGCAGACAAGAGCCACACTGGTCAATACTTCCAAGACTACATGGATGCTACCAAGTATATCGATGAAGCTATTGCAAACGAAGCAAAGGCTAATACAAAAGCTTATCTCGAAGCTTTGAAGAACAACTTTACTCCTATGTTCGTAAGTAGTGGTGTTGCTGATTGCGAATCTTTGCAAGCAATCTATGGTCCACAAATTGAAGAAAATAAGGGTGATTCAGTAGTGCTTCAAAAGGCTATCAATGTATTGAAGTTGATGCGTTGTACAGAAAGCGATGCTTATTTTGCTGCTTCTGACTATATGTATCGCATTAAGCCAACTGCTGATGCAGCTATTGGTGTAGGTTACATGTACATCAAGAAAGAAGAATACGAAAAGGCATTGCCTTACATCGACGAAGCTTTGACAATGGAAACAGACAATGCAAAGAAAGCTGAAATGGCATACCTTGCTGCTGCTTCTTTGTCGGCTGCTAAGAAGTATTCACAAGCTCGTAAGTATTGCTACGATGCATTGAAGTATAACGAAAACTATGGTAACGCTTACATCCTTTTGGCTAACCTCTATGCTGCTTCTCCTAACTGGAGCAACGAAGGCGCTTTGAATAGATGTACTTACTTCGTTTGTATCGACAAGTTGCAACGCGCGAAGAATGTTGATCCTAGTGTAACAGAAAAGGCTAACGAACTTATCGCAACATATTCACGCTACACTCCAGAAGCTAAAGACCTCTTCATGTTGGGTTACAAGCCAGGTGATAGAGTTACTGTAGGCGGTTGGATTGGTGAATCTACAACTATCCGATAACGATATGCATAAACAGACATCGGACATAAACGTTCGTGGACATAAAAACATAACCATTGCCTTGGCGATGGTTATGTTTATTTTATTATCTGTCGCTTGCTCAGGCCGAAAAAAGATTGTAGGAGAGGCTATTACCGAGCGCGATTCATTGCCTATAATGGAAACGAAAGGTGTTACAACGCTTATTTCCGATTCGGGTATTATTCGCTATCGCCTCCAAGCCGAAGATTGGCGAGTTTTCGACAAGAAGGATCCGCCTTATTGGGCATTTGAAGAGGGCGTTTACTTGGAAACATTTGATACTCTCTTTCAAATGGAAGCGAATATTAAAGCCGATACCGCATATTATTACGAAAAACAAAAGCTATGGAAATTGATGGGCAATGTAATAATTCGTAATTTGAAGGGAGAAAAATTCAATACCGAATTATTATATTGGGATCAAAATACAGAAAAAGTTTATTCTGATCGCTTCATTCGCATCGAACAACCTGAACGAATTATAACCGGTCGCGGTTTTGATTCGAATCAGCAGATGACAAAATATACCATCCATAAACCAGAAGGTATCTTCTATTTGGAAGATAATGGCGTGGTAGCGGCTGATACAACTCAAACTGCTCAGATTACTCAAACAAACTAATCAATATGGATATCTTGATTTATGTGTTGATAACAATGGCTTTCTCTGCATTCTTCTCG
>JAFYML010000364.1 GCA_017556595.1 Bacteroides sp. | reverse complement strand
GTGCTCTTCGTCGATGCCGCAACCTGTGTCGGTAACGTAGAAGTATAGCTCCTTGTCGCGTACTTCATAACCAAACTTCACTTCGCCTTCGAAGGTAAATTTTGATGCGTTGGTCAGCAAGTTGATGATGACTTGCGACAAGCGGTTGCGTTCGGTGTGGATGAAGCATTGCGGTAATTCGGGGATGAATCGCAATGCAACGCCCTCTTTCATGCGCATGCGGATAGAGTCTTCCAACTCTTTCATCATTTTGTTCAGGTCGATGTCGCCATAGACAAACTCCAATGTACCGGCTTCAATCTTCGACAAGTCGAGAATGTCGCTGATGAGTTGTAGCAATAGTTCGTTGTTGTTTTCGATGATGCTGATGTATTCCTCTTTCTCTTCGCTATCTTCTGTAACCGCCAATACGGACGAGAAACCAACGATGGCGTTGAGCGGTGTGCGGATTTCATGGCTCATGTTGGCGAGGAATGCCGATTTCAATCGGTCGCTCTCTTCAGCATGTTCTTTGGCCAGAATCAATTCTTGTTCGTTTTGCTTTTGTCGGGTAATGTCCACACCGAAGATGTCGATAATTTCCGGGTCTTTGGTTTGGTGGATAATGATTTCGTAGAAAGTTTCCAACTTGTCGAAATAGCGTGTGAAGCTTACGGCTCGTTGCTCCTTAACGGCTATCTTAATGAATTGCAACAAGTTTTCTTTTTGCGACATGTATTGTTCGCTTCCCGATGCTTCGTGTTGCTCGTCTTCGTCTTGGAAGAGTTTGCGGAAAATGGTGTTGCCTTCAATGTGTACAATGTCGATTACCTCTCCCTCTTGGTCGAAGATAACCTCTTTTCGTGCATACAATACCGGCATGTTCTTAATCAACTCTTCGTGACGCTTAGCTAAATTCAACTTCTTTTGTTGCAAATAGCTGACAAGAATCGTGCAGATAAGGGCGAGAATCAGTATGAGACCGGTGATAATGATGGCCAATTTATGCTTTTCGAAGAAGGTAGATGGCCCGTCTTGTATCACACAACCATCGGGCAGGTTTTTAATATCAAGTCCTTTTGAGCGCATAATGGGGTAGCTCACTACATCTTCCGAACGCTCAGGGTAATGGAAAGGAATGTTGCGTGCAGCTACACCACTAGCCAATAGCCTTAGGTTACCTATCAAGGTCCCTTGAATCTCCTCAATAACAAGGAAGTGACCACCTACGAAGCCACCATCGCGCATATACGAACGGCTTAGGGTAAAGATTGGCTTGGGTGAGGTGGAGATTTGTTGATAGTCGCCCGTAATCAGTGTTTGATGGCCGGGAAGGGAGGTGTATTCATAAAACCAGGTAGAGAAGAGGGTGGCGTGTGTGCCGTCTTCGTTATCGCTTACAAGCAAGTCGCGCAAGCGGCTACCAATGTTGCTTTGTGCAACAATGCGTTCATACTCTACGTTTGGATAGTAGGTTGCCAGATGTTGCTTGATGCGGATTTCGTTCAAACGGTTTTTGTATAGCGCATCGGCAGCAAAGGTGAATTTCTTGGTGTTAGGCATCAAACGCATCATCAAGTCGATGGTCTTTTCCGGATAGTTGGGGATGGCGATGTAGGTCAAGTCAAACTCTTCTTGCAACGCGGCCATGGTTAGGGGATTCTCTTCCGAATAAGGAATATCGACGCCGGTGTAATAGTAATCGGTGGGATAGACAATGTCTTGTTCCGAGCACACCAACATAGGAATATCTCCCCAACGCTCTTTTATATCGTGGCGCAAGCAGAGTGCCATATTGCCTATCATGACAATTATGTCTGGTCGTTTATATCGTTTGAACAACTCCTCTTTTGTATATTGGAAAATACTGTCGTTCGTAATTTGGTTCGCATATAAGTGAGCTATGTTGGCATCCATTCCCTTCATCATAACCGATTCGCGAAGTAGGGGAGTGATGATACTATTACTCCAAGGTGCCGATTCGTTGTACGAATTGATTATCAATAGTTTTTGTCCGAACATCGCATCGGTGGATAATAACAATGCGACTATCATTAGTAGCTTATGGATAAAGTGTTTCATTATTTTAATGTTTCTTTTATTTTGCAAAGGAACACTATTTTGCAGATAAATGCAAGTTTGCGAGCTAAAAATAGCTCACTTCGTGGTCTGTACTGATGTTTATGCCCGT
>JAFYML010000363.1 GCA_017556595.1 Bacteroides sp. | reverse complement strand
GATTAGCGGTTTCAAGCTTCTAGTGACTAGCTACTAGTGACTAGTGGTTAGTGATTAGCGAAATAATGTAACATGGGAATTGTAGGGACGCAAAGTCCTCACTCACGCACCTACGCCTAGGCCCTTACCATGCGGATGGTGTAGGTACACAAATTCCCCTCATTCAGGAAGGAGGGGTGCCGTAGGCGGGGTGGTAGGTCTTTATGTGTCCGCGAATGCCGCTACAATGTTAATTTGAGTTAAATTAATGGTTTTTGAAAAATATTTTTCGGGGTAATCAGTTGGTTTTGTGCACGTTGCGTGAATGGGTAAAAATTTATGGTATCAAAAGTGTGAGGTGGTTGTAACTTTGCAATGTAGTTAGTGATGAACGTTTAGCGATAAGTGATTAGTGATGGCCACACTATCCTACTTGACTACTTGACTACTAACCACTTGACTACTGCGGACGCATAAACCTACCACCTCCCCCACAAAGGGGTGGGTGCCTGAAAGGCGGGGGTGGTAGGAAAGAGAAAACTAAACTTTTAATTTTTAACTTTTAATTTTATGAGCGAAGCGAAGAACAAGAGCACTGGAGGCAACGGCGTGCCAAATGGGGAGGTGATTACGATGGGATGCGTGGATAACAAAGAAGGCCGCCCTACAAGAGCAGCCTTCTGTTTAAGAGGTTGAGAGTATTATATCGAAAAAGGGATTATGCTACTTTATCCAAACGCTTCATCATAGTTAACATGAAGATGGCCGAGATGACGCAGAGCACAATGAAGATGCCCCAAACAGCTACCAAAGGAATGTCGCCCCAGAATTGTGAACCAACCTTAGTGAGGAAATTACCCAATGCAGTTGCTACGAACCAGCCACCCATCATCATACCTTTCAGCTTAGGAGGTGCAACCTTCGATACGAAGCTGATACCCATTGGTGAAAGGAGCAATTCGGCAAAGGTCAATACCAAGTAGGTGCTGATGAGCCAATTGGGCGATACGAAGGTTGCAGCATCGCCAGCAGCAGCTTGTTGGTCGGGAGTAAGCAAGCCCATTGAACCGATAGCCATCACACCAAAACCTACGGCTGCAATCAACATACCATAAGCAATCTTACGTGGTGCAGAAGGTTCCTTACCCTTAGCTGCCAAGGAACTGAAGATAGCCATGCTTACTGGTGTAAGCGCCACTACATAGAATGGGTTGAATTGTTGGAAGATAGGAGCATCTACGGCTACCGAACCCGAGAGGTTGCTATATTGCCATCCCAAGAAGGCCAAACCAGCCAAGAAGATAGCACCGGCAATGCCCTTACCCTTGCCTGTCTTGCTTTGGAAGAATGAGAAACCGGCATATACCATTACGATAATGGCTACGAGATTCCACACGTCGAACAACATGCTTTGCACGCCAGTTGAGCTCTTAGCGGTGAATTCGTCAGCAAAGTAAGTCAATGTCAAACCATTTTGGTGGAAGGCCATCCAGAAGAAGATAACTACGGCAAATACCAAGCACAATGCTACTACGCGTGCCTTAGTTTCGGCTGGGGTAAGTTCTTCAACAGGAGCATCGTTCTTGCTAACGGCTTTCTTAGTGTTGCCTTCGACATGTTTGAACGAGTCACGGAAAATGTAGTAGATGGCGATAGATACTACCAACGATGCACAAGCTACACCAAACGCAAAGTGGTATGAATCGGCCAAGTTATAGCCCAACGAATTTTGTGCATAGTCCATAATCTTTACGGCTGCTGTTGGTGCAAACAAGGCACCGATGTTGATAGCCATATAGAAGAGAGAGAATGCGGCATCGCGCTTAGAGGCATACTTGGGGTCGTCGTAGAGGTTGCCCACCATTACTTGCAAGTTGCCCTTGAACAAGCCGGTACCGATGGAGATAAGCGCAAGCGCCCCCACAATGGTGTAATAGGCTACGTTTTCGGCTCCCAAAGGGATAGAAAGGAGCAAATAACCTAAGAACATAATGATAATACCTACTGTTACCATGCGGCCATAACCGAACTTGTCGGCCAAGATACCACCAATGAACGGCATAAAATATACGCCCATTAAGAATACTGAATAGAAATCACCTGCTTCGGCGGCTGTCATTCCGAAATTGGCACGCATAAAAAGCGTGAATACAGCAAGCATTGTATAGTAGCCAAAACGTTCGCCCGTATTGGCAAGGGCCAATGCAAAGAGCCCTTTGGGTTGTCCTTCAAACATAAGTTTTTATTGTTTTAGTTATTATTGATTTATTAAATTGTCAGCAAATATAGGTGTTTCGGTGTAATATTCCTAACTTTCTATTTGTATTTTCACTTTATAGGACTAAAACGATTGAATTATGATTAGTCGCTTATCAGTTGGCATACGGTTGCTTTTACCTCGCGAATAAGGTCGTTAGGCGAGAGTTTTAGTTGCAAACCGCGTTGTCCGGCACTGATGTAAATGTAGCTGAAATCCAAGCAAGTGGTGTGTATAAAGGTAGGAAATGGTTTCTTCATACCTATGGGAGTGCATCCGCCGCGAATGTAGCCGGTAAGAGGCAAAAGTTCTTTCATCGGAATGAGGTCGCACTTTTTATTGCCCGACACTTTTGCCGCCAGCTTTAAATCGACCTCTTTATCGCCTGGTATGACGCAAACAAAGTATTTCGTTTTGTCGCCTTGCAATACTAGTGTTTTGAAAACGCAATCTATATCCTCGCCCAAACTTTCGGCCACGTGTATGGCGCTCAAATCGCTCTCGTCCACCTCGTAAGGTATGAGTTCGTAGGGTACTTTAGCTTTGTCGAGCAAGCGTGCTGCGTTGGTTTTGTTTATTTTCAACATTATAATTGATATTTTAAAACTTATGCATTTCTGTTACAATTCATTACTTAAGAATCTTGCAGTATGGCTTTCCTTGCATTGCGCCACCTCCTCGGGTGTACCGCACGCAAGCATTACTCCCCCGCCCTTACCGCCTTCGGGACCCATGTCAATGACATAGTCGGCCAATTTGATAACATCTAGGTTGTGCTCGATGACGATGACCGTATTGCCTCTATCTACTAACTTATTCAGCACACCCATCAGCACACGAATATCCTCGAAATGAAGGCCAGTGGTGGGCTCGTCTAGGATGTAAAGGGTACGACCAGTGTCGCGCTTGGCAAGCTCGGTAGCCAATTTCACACGTTGACTTTCGCCACCGCTCAGTGTAGTCGAGGATTGTCCCAACTTGATGTAGCCTAAGCCAACCTCTTGTAACATCTTGATTTTATGCAATATCTGCGGCACATTTTCGAAGAACTCTACCGCACGATTAATAGTCATATCCAACACATCGGCAATGGATTTTCCCTTGAAGCGCACTTCCAACGTTTCGCGATTGTAGCGCTTGCCGTGACACACTTCGCACGGCACATACACATCGGGCAAGAAGTTCATCTCAATGGTTTTGT
Source organism: Bacteroides sp. (assembly GCA_017556595.1). Classification (GTDB taxonomy): domain Bacteria; phylum Bacteroidota; class Bacteroidia; order Bacteroidales; family Bacteroidaceae; genus Bacteroides. The sequence goes on along the minus strand of JAFYML010000363.1, from coordinate 295 downwards.
AGCCGTTTCCTTGACATGCCTCGCAGCGGCCTCCACCTACATTTAACGAGAAACGGCCAGGTTTATAACCGCGCATCTTGGCTTCGGGAAGGCCTACAAAGAGGTTGCGAATATCCGAAAAGACGCCGGTATAGGTAGCTGGATTAGAACGAGGTGTACGACCGATTGGAGACTGATCAATATCAATTACTTTATCCAACTGTTCCAAGCCCAGAATATCATCATGCTTACCAGGAATACATCTTGCTCTATTTAAGGATTTCGCCAGATGTTTATACAGAATTTCATTTGTAAG
>JAFYML010000362.1 GCA_017556595.1 Bacteroides sp. | reverse complement strand
TATATAACAAGTATAATCAGTTGTTGGACAGCTTGCGGACACTGCCTGAAGCCGAAGACCCCATTCATGCGGCACGTATATTGATGGATACACTGCACAAAGGGCCAATAAATTTCACCGGATTATTTTCGTTCGGGCCTCACTATGGATACAAATCGGTGGACTGGCGTTCGGGCAGTTGCAAGGACTTCACTTGTCTGCAACTCTTTGTATTCCGTGCATTGGGTTTGCCATGTAGCGAGGAAGTTATGTTGATACGCGGTAACGGCAATGTGGCGCACTATTGGAATGCGGTATTCGATAAGGAAGGTAATACTTACTACTGTTCTATACTTGACCCCACATCGGAACTGAAAGACCCTACAACGATGTGGGATCCGAAAGGGAAAGTGTATCGCAGTACGTTCAGTGTAAACGGAGATATGATGCAACAACTGAATCGGCCGAAAGAAGATGTTTATCCGACATTCCGACATCCATGCATGGTGGATGTGACACCAACCTACAGCGGTGAGAAGAATTGGCAAGTTGCCATTGCTCCGGAAAGAATGTATAGCCGTCCCAAGTATGGCGAACCGGTCTATCTCTGTGTGCCTCGTTATTTGGAGTGGGAGCCAGTGGCTTGGTGTAAGTATAGTCGTAAGGGAGCTGTGTTCAATGATGTAGAAGGTCAGGTTATCTTCCGATTGGCTACTTATAAGAATGGTGAATTGACATTGCAGAGTGACCCTTTCTTGTTGGAACGCGAAACGGGTGAGATACGTCTTTATCCGACAGGGGGCAAGGAGACAGAAGTCAAACTGCTCCATAAGTTCAACCTTTACTTCGAGCCGTTTGTGCGATTGATGAATGGCGGAATGTTCGAAGGCAGTAACGACCCATATTTCATAACGAAAGATACGTTACATTTAATAGAGTATATGCCCGAACGGCTATGGAACGTGACAGGTACACGAAGCAATAAGGCATATCGCTATGTTCGCTTTTATGGTTTGGACGAAAGCCATTGCGACATTGCCGAAGCTTCATTCTATGAAGATGCTTCGGATACGGTTCCGCTAAAAGGTCGTGTCATCATCAATCCGGGTGGTACGGCTATTGACGATGAACACCATCCGCGCAATGTGTTCGATGGCGACCCTTACACTTCGTTCAGTCATACCGATGCTTCGGGTGGTTGGGTAGGACTTGACTTTGGACAACCAAGACAAGTGAAGAAAATCGTCTTTACAGCCCGTAACCGTGACAACTTCATCCGCACGGACGATGAATACGAACTATTCTTTGCCGACAGGAATGGATGGCAATCGGCCGGTCGTACTTGGCCTGCTTCCGATTCGTTGCTTTACACGGTTCCCGAAGGTACGCTGCTCTACCTGAAAGACCATACACGAGGCAAAGAAGAACGTATCTTCGAATATCGAGATGGCAAACAGGAGTTTTGGTAATAGATAACATTGCATAGATGAAACTGATTGAAAAAATACTGTTATTTGTATTGATAGCAATATCCATATTCGGTCATTCTGACAAGATGGTCGATGCCTATATTGTGCCCAAATGGTGCTATACGGGATTGGGACTATCATTGATATTAATATATTTATCAATTAAATATTTGATAAGAAAGCAATATAATCGTATTGCCAATCTTTGGATATATCGCGTATTGTTCTATCACTATGTTTAGTATTTTCAGCTTGGGGTATATTGCAATATTGGCAATGGTTACCTTCGTTTACTGCTTTTAAGGTGGTTGGCAACTACGATAATCCTGCCGGTTTTGCAGCTACATTGTCTATCAGTTTCCCATTTGTGTGGTATCTATCGAACAATACCACCATACGAACAGAAAGGATGCTTGCCTATGTAGTAATGGTAGTGATGGCTGTAGCTGTTTTGTTGTCTGCTTCTCGCGCAGGGATAGTGACAATTGCCATTTGGTTTGGATTGTTGGTATATCATAAAATAAGATTGCCAAAGAGCGTAAAAAATATAGCTTGTGCTCTATTGATTATAGCATTGCTTGTAGTGGTTTATACGTTAAAGAAAGATTCTGCTGACGGTAGATTGTTGATTTGGCGATGTGCACTGGATATGATTTCAGATTCTCCATATACGGGCTATGGATGGGAAGGTTTTAAAGCAAATTACATGGATTATCAAGCGCGTTATTTCGAGCAAAAACCGAATAGTCCGTATGCCATGTTGGCAGACAATGTACAATCTCCTTTCAATGAATACTTAAATGTCTTGATTAATTGGGGGGTAATAGGTTTTCTGATTATCGCAAGCGGCTTTGTGTATTTATTCTATATTCATCACAAGCATCCTACAAGTAAATCAAAAGTCGCTATTACATCAATCATAACTATTGCAGTATTTGCATTGTTTTCTTATCCGTTTACATATCCTTATCCGTGGTTGATATTGATTATTTCCATTGCAGTTATCATTAACGAATGTGTCAAGATAAATGTGTCGCATGGTAAATTAGCAACATTATTCTGCTTAACCATACTATTTGCATCATCTATAATACTTCATGAGGTAATGGCTCGGATAGAAGCAGAGTATAAATGGAAATCCATTCTTTATCGTAATGACGATTATGCACTGAAAGCGTATAAAGATTTGAATCAAGAACTCGGCTCAGACCCCTATTTCCTATATAGTTATGCTGTAAACTTATACCAACAGGGTTATATTGATGCAAGCCTTGAAGTGGCTAATGCATGTGATGAGTATTGGGCTGATTACGACTTAGAACTGCTATTGGGGACTATCTATCATGACAAGTTGATGTATGATGATTCTGTACATCATTATAAGAAGGCCGCTTTGATGTGCCCGAATCGTTTCATTCCCTTGGAAAAACTGATGGATGTGTATATAGCAATTGGAAAGAAATGCGATAGCTATCAAATAGCTCAGACCATTTTGGAAAAGCCTGTAAAAGTGCCTTCCATCAACGTTCAGATAATTAAGAGAAAAGCAAAAGGGATAATAAATCAAATGTTGAACGAAAAAGATACGATTATGTAAACAGATTAAGTATAGGAAGGACTAAGGCTGTGGGTTCAAGATTGGCTAGGTGCTGATACCTATAAAAGCGATAGAACACAGTTCAAGTAAATGTATAAATTATTAAAAACATGAGAAATTTATTTTTTTTAACATTATTATTGTTTATTGTTTCATGTGAAAATTCCATAGTTAGTTTTGGGGAAGAAGACACTTTACAAGAAATTATAAATGATATCCAAACAATGAATATGGATTATGAAGAATTTG
>JAFYML010000361.1 GCA_017556595.1 Bacteroides sp. | reverse complement strand
CGATAGGTTGAAGTTGACACATGAACGTCTTGAAGCAATTGCTGCCGATACACGTAATGTTGCCTCTTTACCTTCTCCATTAGGTCGTTTATTGGCGCAAAGCACATTGCCAAATGGCCTTCGTTTGCGCAAAGTAAGTGTGCCATTTGGAGTTATCGGTATTATTTACGAAGCTCGTCCTAATGTCAGTTTCGATGTTTTTTCCCTTTGCTTAAAGAGCGGAAATGCATGTATCCTTAAGGGTGGTAGCGATGCAGACTGCTCTAATCGTGCCATTGTAGGCGTGATACACGATGTATTGAAACAGTTTGGAGTAAACACCAAAATTGTAGAACTATTGCCTCCCGATCGCGAGGCTACAGCACAATTGCTTACGGCCAATGGCTTTGTCGATCTGATTATTCCCCGTGGAAGCAGTAATCTGATTAACTTCGTTCGTCAAAATGCAACTGTGCCAGTTATTGAAACTGGTGCTGGTATCTGTCATACCTATTTCGATGCGTATGGCGATTTACAAAAAGGTGCAGCCATTATCAATAATGCCAAGACACGTCGTGTCAGTGTGTGCAATGCGCTCGATTGCTTGCTTATTAACGAAAACCGACTTTCAGCATTGCCGGTATTGTGCCAAAAACTTGCTGAAAGCAATGTGGTGATATATGCAGATAAGCCTGCATTCGTAGCTTTGAAGGGAAATTATCCTGATGCACTTTTGCAAGAAGCTATGCCCGAAGATTTCGGTCGCGAGTTTTTAGATTATAAGATGTCTATTAAATGTGTAAGCGATGTTGCAGAGGCGGTAAAGCATATCAATGCATTTGGCTCAAAGCATAGCGAGTGTATTGTAACCGATGATGCCGCTACGGCCGATTATTTCTGCCGAATGGTCGATGCTGCTTGTGTATATCACAATGCTCCAACTTCGTTTACCGATGGTGCTCAGTTCGGTTTGGGAGCAGAGATAGGTATCAGTACGCAAAAACTTCATGCTCGTGGCCCAATGGCATTGGCCGAAATCACTACTTACAAATGGCTGATAGAGGGTGAAGGACAAATTAGAAGCTAATATTTTTATGTTTAATTCTCAATTTTAATTATATGAAGACTTATACCAACGTATTCGATTTGGGCGATTTAAAGCAAGCCCTTGCCGAAGCTTTTGAGATAAAACAAGACCGTTATAAATACGAAGCATTGGGTCGTCATAAGACTTGTTTGCTCATCTTCTTTAACAATAGTCTCCGTACACGCCTTAGCACACAGAAGGCTGCTCGCAATTTGGGCATGGATGTCATTGTGCTCGATGTAAACCAAGGTGCTTGGAAGTTGGAAACTGAACGTGGTGTGATTATGGATGGCGATAAGAGCGAACATTTGCTCGAAGCTATTCCTGTAATGGCTAGCTATTGCGACATTATCGGTGTGCGTTCGTTTGCTCATTTCGAGAATCGTGAAGATGATTATACCGAGAAGATTCTGAATCAGTTTATTCAATATTCAGGCAAACCTGTATTCTCAATGGAAGCAGCAACCGGTCATCCATTGCAAGCTTTTGCCGACTTGATTACCATCGAAGAGTATAAGAAAACTGCTCGTCCTAAGGTTGTACTTACATGGGCACCGCATCCTAAAGCATTGCCACAAGCTGTGCCAAATTCGTTTGCCGACTTTATGAACGAGGCTGATGTGGATTTCGTTATTACCCACCCCGAAGGTTATGAACTCGACCCTAAATTTGTGCGTGGTGCTCGTGTGGAATACGACCAAAAGAAAGCATTCGAAGGCGCTGATTTCATTTATGCTAAGAACTGGGCATGTCCGGGTGTTACTTTGCCAGAGAAGTATGGTCAAATACTTTGCAAGGATATGAGTTGGACAGTAGATACTGAACATATGTCGTGGACAAACAATGCACACTTCATGCACTGCTTGCCCGTTCGTCGTAACATGATTGTGACTGATGATGTGATTGAAGCTCCTACTTCACTTGTTATCCCCGAAGCTGCCAACCGCGAAATCTCGGCTACCGTTGTCTTGAAACGTATGTTGCAAGCCCTCTAAGACTTTTTTATTATTAAAAAATATATGTTTGGCTCCCTTTCACATCGAATTCGATGTGTAAAGGGAGCTTTTCCTTTTCTGTCAATTGTCTTTACAAAATCAAGAGGACGAATAACTCTTACTGAGTCAAAGCGTCACTGAACCACAATCAGTGACGCTTTGAAATGGTTTCAGTGACGCTTTGAAATAGGATCAGTGACTATGTGATTCTATCCCCTCTCAGAAGCTATTCTGGCGTGGGTAGTCGCATTTTTGTGTTATCGGTGAAATACTTTTACAAAATAGATGTAGATTTTTCACCATTTATTAGCTATTGTTTATCTGCTATTTGGGGCGAATGATTTGGTGCGTTTCTAACAACGGCATGTTAATTTTCAATATTTCTCCTTGTTTTATAAGTTTTTTTAATACATTTGCACATTATACACCTTATTTATAATAGAGTTGTTGTCAAAAATAACCTTTGATACTTATGAGAAGATTTGTTTCACTGCTTGTGTTGCTTTCGATTTCTGTAGCTCTTTTTTCGCAGAGCTATGTATCTGTCAAACTGCAAGATATTGCTACACAAGTCAACTTGCGTGATGATTTTAACTATCCGCTGAATATTATCAAGAACAAGGCAGGGAAGGTCTCGCACATAGGTTTCAACCTTTTTGCGGAAAAGTTGAAAACCGATTATCCTTCGCCTATTTATCACTTTATTGAGCGATATTTGTTGGAACTTTACTTGATGGAGGATGCAACATTAATGACTCGCATGCTCACAGAAGATAAGGTTCAAATTCAAGGGCAACGTACTATTCGTGAACAAATTAATCGTCTCTTGACTACCAATAAAGATAATTTGTCTCTCTCCATCAGTCAAGATGATAAGAATTACACTGTGTCTGTAACCGAAAATCAGCAAACACTTCTTGTTATGACTTTCCCTGTCCAATACGAATTGTTATTGGGCGGCAATAAAAAGGAAATTGAGGCTACTTTCTACGAAGGATTACTCTATTCTAAAGAATATGTTGACATGACGAATGTCATTCTGCCGGTAGAAGAAGGGAAATTGTTGGTGGATATGGGCGATAATATATTTCGCAAGGTAGGAATGACCTACATTATCGATTCCATGAACAGCGATAGTTTCTATCGCCGCCTTTCAGATGGCACTTACGAACCGGTGGTTGATGATAAGCATCTCGAGGAGTCGGTGCGCAACCTCATTCTTTTGCCGAGCAAACACACAATCAATGTTGAAGTTACCCAAATGCTTTATGGCTATAAGAAAATCACCTTCGAATCTACCTTGAACAAATTCCTAAGCTATTGTAAGAACGAAGGTTGTACTACATACGTTGGTATAGAAGAAATTACGAACGAGAATATAAGTGGCACCATCATTCTGCACAACCACGTATATGGCTATTGCCATCAGGCCTATTTCAGCGTAAATCCGAAAATTATTTTAAATCCCAAAGCTGATACGATGAAGCTGACACTTTATGCATACGTGCCTACGCATAATATTCAAACACTTTTCCAAGAACATATAAATTTGAAAGTTAAATAAATAAAATGAATACCAATATGAAATTGAAGAACCTAATCTGTAGCGTTATTCTTGCACTTGTGGCAATAGATTCACAAGCACAGTATGTGACAAATTTCTATTTGACCGACCTTGATAACGAAACGTTGAAAGAAACGGCTCAAAAAAACATTAGTACCTTGCTTACAGAGTTCAATATGGCACAGGCCGATGGTCGTGCATTGAACTTAGGTGGCATACAAATATCGGAACGCGCCCAAGCCGATTTGAATAAACTTTGGGCAGAAAGTCCGTTCCGTTGTGGCGATACAGAAATGATAGAACGCTGCTTGTTGATGCACGACAAATCGTACCAAGTGCGCAATATCCAAATTTTTATGAAGGGAGCCGAAGATGAAGAAGAGTATCACGAAGCTGTTATTGGTTTTAATGCGGAAGGTGCTATATCCGATTTTCATTTAGCTATCGACAACAACCTTTATCTTAAAGTGCTGAAACGAGGAACCGATGTTACCGACCTTCGTTATCGCCAAATGATTCTGGACTACGTAGAGCAATTCCGTACTGCCTATAATACGAAAGATATTGCTTTCTTGGAGCAAATCTTTAGCGACGATGCATTGATTATTACTGGTAAAGTGGTGAAGTCCGTGCCAAGCGAAATGAACAACTTTATGCCACAAGATAAGGTGGTGTATAACAAGCAGAGTAAAAAACAATATATCACAAACTTGTCGCGCGTGTTCCGCAACAACAAACACATCCGTGTTATTTTCGATGAAATCAAAGTAATGAAACATCCAGCTAAAGCCAACTATTATGGTGTAACTTTGAAACAGGGTTATTCTTCGGATAATTATAGCGATGTCGGTTACTTGTTCTTACTTTGGGATTTCAACAATCCTGATATGCCACAAATCCATGTTCGTACTTGGCAACCAGACAAGATTGGAGACCAACCTCTGCCGGAAGAGGAAATCTTTACTTGTGATGATTTCGATATCGTATAATTAATAGAACGATTTATCATGAAAAGCAAAATATTACTCTTGTTAGTGTCATTATGTACCGTGTCGTTAATGGCACAAGAGGGCGACATAGAAGCCGTTAAGAAGGAGATTCGCGACATTAAACTCAGCGAAAAGTATATCTATGGCGAAGGGACCAGTGCTAAATCGTTGGAAATAGCTCACGATATTGCTGCAGAAAAGATGCATGTGAATATCTTGACTATGCTGACCGATGAGGGATATACTTCGAAAGATGCTAATACCCGTTGGGAACAATTGCAATCATCATTGAGGTGTCTTGAATACCATCAAGGTCCACTCTATAAGTCATTTGTTTATCTTCCTGAAGTGGCTTTACTAAAGGAAGTGGCTGCTGATGAAACCGAAACTCCTGCAGAAGAAACGACAACCGACCCTATTGAAGTCGTTGAAATTGTAGAAGAAGTAGCACCTCCTGTTGAACAAGTTCTTGAGCTAGTTGTGGCAGATACAATTGCAGTAGCAGAAGTTGCGTTAGCAGAAGTGGTAGAAGAGACCATTGAGGTTGTAGAAGAAGTAGTAGCTGCTGATACCATTCAAGTGGTTGAACTAGTGATCGAGGAAGAGGTAGCCGGAGAAGAGGTGGTTGAAGAAGAACTCGTAGAAGAGGCAGTTGCAGCGGTTGCGACAGATACAATAGCAACACCCGAACAGGATTTTTCATTAGAAGCGGCCCGTCCGGCTCAAGTGGTGGTTAATCATCCTTTCGATGAAATGCCCGATTATCACCAACGCATCATTCGCGAATTGCTCGATTTGGATACATACGATGCTGTAATGCTCTATTTGGATACAATGAAAGAGGATGGACGCATCATGTTTGGAAGTGTTAACACGTTGATTAATCCTGAACAGGCCTACTTAATCATTATAAAGGATGGACAACTCGTTACTATTCTAAATCGCGGTAAGGGCGAACGTACCAATTTGAAGACAAACACTCCAGACTTGTTGAATAACTATCGTGGATATGCGGTAATTTGGATGAAGATATATAGCTGATCGAAGGAGGACGGAATATGAAACGAGCATTTATCTTATTATATTTCTTTATATTAGCATTTACTTCTAAAGCTGTTGAACCTCAAACCAATCAGCCCATTATTCCCGATGAATATACCCACTCGGTAGATTCACTTGCGCTTTATTTGGAATGTAATTGCGACACGGAAGAGGAAAAACTTAAAACGCTTTATATTTGGATGACGCATACCTTCCGTTATCGTATGTTCGAAGCCTTTGTAGCAGGCAATCAACGTGAGGGTGAAGAAAAAGAGATTCAAGTATTGTTGGATAAGCGTACCGGTGTGTGTCGCGACTTCTCACTACTCTTTAAGTATGTAGCACAAGCTATGGATATACCGGCATTTTTTGTCGAAGGTTATACCAAAGATAGTCAGGGATATATTCAACGTGAAGCGCACGCTTGGAATGTGGCCAAGGTAAATGGCAAGTGGTATAACTACGATACTACTTACGGTATGGGTTATGCACGCAATAATGAATTCGTCTCTCGGCCTACTATGGAACAATACATGGTGCCCAGTAGTGAATTTATGAAAACGCATATGCCTTTCGACCCCATTTGGCAGTTGGACGAACATCCAAAGACTTATCAAGCTTTTGACCAACCGACAGAACATGGCAAAGAGGTATATCAACCGCTATTCAATTATAATGATTCCATTATAGCCTATTCCAAGCAGAACAAGTATCAACAATCTTTAGCATTGCAAGATCGTATACTTCATAATGGTACCGCTAATGCATTGGTGCAATATTTGCTCGATGTAAATGGTTCGAATATTAAGGTACATCATCATAACGTAGTTTATGAAAGCTACAAGGAATCCATGAAATACTATAGCCAAGGTTGGGATGAGATGAAGCTGTTCAATCGTTATAAATTAGCGAATTTTCGTCCTAAAAAGAATGTGTTGGAAGTAAAAGCATGGTTGGATAGTGCTCAAGCTAATTATGAGAAAGCAAAACAAGTAATGATAGGTGTCAGCAATCCGCCCGAAACCATATCAAAGGCTGTTGGTAACTTAAATAGATACATCGACGAATTGCATACACTTATCGACCAACAATGGGCTGCATTCAACGAACACTATAAAAAAGAACTAAAGAAATTGAAAAAATAAAATATTAACTTTAAATACATTAACTTTATGAAAAAGAACATATTCCTTAGTGGAATCTTGCTTTTCTTCTGTGCAGTTCTGCACGCGCAAGAGCTGAAGATTGAACCGCTCGAAAAGTTGGAGCGCGACTTGATGCCTCGTACCCACGAGCGTCTTGACCTAAACGACGAACCTTGCGCCATCCTCCGTGTATCGGTAGCCGATGTAAAGGACTACACCTTCGAAGGCAACATCGTTGGCGATATTATCTATAATTCGGGCGAAGCCATTATCTATATGCCCGGTCGCACCCGTAACATTACCATCAAGAGCGAGAAGTTTGGTACCATTCGTTACGACTTCCCCGAACGCTTGGAGAAACAAGTGGCTTATCGCTTGCGTTTGAAGGTTATCCTTCCCGAAGATCAAAAACGTAAGACCTTGGTCATGCTCGAAGGCGGTTGGCATCCCTCACAAACCTCATTCGGAGCTATGGTGGGTGTCGTAGCCAAACATGGTGCCTACCTTCGCTTCCGTAGCGACTTCGGTTCTGCTTCAACCGATTTGGAATGTGACGATACCGGTGCATTGACTGCAGGTGGAAGCGGTATGCCTTACTATGTAGAAGGTGCATCAAGCAAAGCCCGTTTGTCTATCACCGGTGGTTACCTGTTCCGCGTTGCCAAACCTCTTTATGGTTATGTAGGCGGTGGTTATGGTAGCCGCACCTTGGCATGGGAAACAGTAGAAGGCGAATTGGTGAAGAATGCTGACCACTCGGCCAGTGGTATTGCAGCCGAAGTAGGTGCTATCGGTCGCTTCGGTAGTTTTGCCCTTTCACTCGGTTGTCAAACCGTTAACTTCAAATACCTTGAAATGAGTGTAGGTATCGGTTTCTTCTTCTAATCCTTAAAATAGACAGACAAATGAAAAAATTATCATATATACTTCTTTGCGGCTTGATGCTCATCTTGTCCGCTTGCGAAAAGGATACCGAATCCTCCAACTTCGCACCGGTTGTTACTACCGGCACAGCCAGTAACATCTATCGTATGGGTGCCACCCTTTCGGGCAGCATCACACTGACCGAAACCAATACTGCCAAGGAATATGGTATCCTCTTCTCTGAATTGGAGAGCATGGCCGAATACGATGAATATCCCGTAAAGGATGGTTCTACAAGCTATAGTGTCCTAATCCAAAATTTGGAACCGGGCGAAACCTATTACTATTGCGCATACGCCAGCAGTGGTTACAGCATAGCCAAGAGTCAGATAAAGAGTTTCACCACCACACAGAGCAATGCTCCGGTATTTAACGAAGTTATTCTTCAAAGCAAGGACGAGAAGAGTTGCGCTGTATCGGTAGAACTACTTGACGAAGGCGGTAGTGAATTGCTGATGACCGGTTTTGTATGGGCAGAAGCCGGTAGTGGTGAACCAACCATCAAGAGCAATGTAGTGAATGTAGAGCCACAAGGCGGCCGTATGTCAGCCACCATTAAGAGTATGGAACCCAACAAGACTTACTTGGTTCGTGCTTATGGTGTGAATGCACAAGGAGTGGGTTATAGCAACAGCATCAGTGTGACCACCAATACAGCTACAGTTCCCGTATTGAGCGACATTATTGCTCCCGATTCTACAGAAGTAAGCGTTACGGTACGTTCTTCAATCGTTGATGCCGGTTTAGGCGAAGTTACTAAAGTAGGTTTCTGCTATAGCTCCGAAAGCAAGAACCCAACTACCGACCACCTTGTTGTAGAAGAAATACATGGTAGCCCCGAATCGGAATATTTTGCAGCTATCATCGAAGGCTTGAAGCCCGAAACAACCTACTACATTCGTGCGTATGCAATCAACGAAAAGGGTACAGGCTATAGTGAAACATTTGTTTATACTACTCCGGAACCTACTTTGATTGAGGGTAACGAGGGTGATGTGAATGTAGCCGAAGCCGGTGGATTGAGCAAATTCATCGATGATACCAACAAGTACAACATTACCAAGTTGAAAGTTAGTGGTTACTTGAATGGTGACGACATCCGCTTGATTCGTGACATGGCCGGTCGTGATGTAAACGGCTACGAAACTCCTGGTCGCTTAGTTGATTTAGATATCAGTGAAGCTACGATTGTTGCAGGAGGTGATTATTATTATTTAGAAGATGGGCAATATAAATGTTGGACTAGTGATAATATTATCGGAAAATATATGTTTAGTGCAACGATATTAAATCGTATCCTTTTGCCAAATAACGCTGTATCATTGGGGAATTGTGCTTTTTATGGTTGTACTTCATTGGCTAATATTTCTATTCCTGACAACGTAGTAACAATGGGTATTCATACTTTTAGAGAATGTACGGCATTGACTGATGTTAAGTTAGGAAATAGTGTAACAAAAATTGATGAATATGATTTCTTAGGTTGTACTTCCTTGGTCAATATTAATATCCCCAAT
>JAFYML010000031.1 GCA_017556595.1 Bacteroides sp. | reverse complement strand
TCAACACCGTTGAAACTATTCTTTGCTTGATATTCGCAACGATAGGTCATGCCCTCCTCACCCGAATCAGGACCTTGAGCTGTTACACTATAAAGAGAACCTATTTTTTCGCTTCCACCAGGGTAGCCTAACGTTGACTCGCTAATTCCAAACAGAAAGTTGCGAACCACCATACCGTTGTCTTTTATAGTAATGGCAGCGATGTGATTGTTGTAGCTCATCTCATCCGACTTGGTATAGGTAAAATCTACCGTGGTTGAACCATAACTGATTTGTGTCAGCAACTTCATTTTGTAGCCATAGCTTTCATAATTGGGCACAGCCTCTATCAAGTAATGGTTTGCCGGGGCCTCATTAACGTAGTGCAAGCGTTTGAAGCGGCTTGTTGGCTCTGCTACCCAGGCAGCAAAGTGCGACTGCAATGTCTTGCCGTAGGTGAAACTGATGTTCTCGCTGCTGTTGGGCAACTTGATGTTGGTCAGGCTCCACGATACATTGGTATTTAGGTAAGTGGAGTTGGTGGCACCGTTCCCTTGGAAAGAGGTATCGGCTCCCGAAAAGGTATAGACAATACCCTGTTCGTCGGTAATGGTGAACGAGGTAATCTGATTGTTGCTCTTCGTGTGGCTGATTTGCACATAGCGACCGTTGGAAACGATGTACTCGATGGTACCGGTATAATTGACGATATAGAAATCGAAAGCCGTACCGTCGGGCAAGGTCACGCTGAAGGGGTCGAAAGCAAGGTTGTAATCCATCATGCCACTGCCATGTGTGCGATAGATGTTACTGAACTGGTTGGTCTCCAAAGCGAAGTTGGCGGTCTCGTCGGGTTCGTAATTGATGCGACGGGAGATGCAACTGTTGATAGAGAGGTTCCAACCATGCCCATATACATCGTAGTTATAGCCGGGCTTCAAGGGCGAAGGGATGTATTGCAACTTCACCGGCACCTGATAGCCGCGATGGTCGATGTCGAACAAAGGTATCGAGATATTGGGCGTACCAATGGAGTAATCGAAATCCAATTCACCATAGCGCTTGATGGATTCCGCTTGGGGCGAAGTGGGAAGCACCGGTGTAGGTGCATTATCGGCAAAGGCCGGAAAGCTGAAGAGTGTCATCAGCAGAAACAATATACGTTGTAAAATATTCGTTTTCATAAAAATAGAGAATTTAAACTATTAAAATTGTGTTTGTTTTGAAAAGCCTTGCAGGGCAGAACTGCCGCGGATTGTCTGCACTGCAATGGCTGATGAGAGGGTGAAGTTAGCTTATTGCTATTCTTCGTTCTTTTCTTCTTCGTCCTTCTTTTCCTTCTTCTTTTCATCCTCTTTCATGCTGCACAAGCAGTGAAGAAGTTTCAAGATGAAGCGGACAATGCATTTGATTTTTTCGTAAGTCGCTTTCATATAGAATTAAAAATTAAAAGTTAAAAATTAACCCAGTGGATCCAATTCATCGTCGCCACCGCCATCGGTGTTGCCGCTATCATTGCCACCATCTTCATCATCATCTTCGGGTTCTTCGTCAGAGGCGAAGTCTTGAAGGTTGATTGTTGACAACGATACGTTGCTGTTGACCATGTCGCGCAAATACTTGGATTGACGGAAACGAATGCAAAGGCTTTCTACGGCATTTGCTCCGGCCTCTTTCTCGGTATCGGCTGCCTTGGTGTTGGCGGTAAGATAGAGTGTGCCGAGCTTGCCCAACTGGATGCTGTGGCCGTTGCAAGCGAATTGCTCAATTTGCTGTGCCAAAGCATAGAATACGGCTGCTACGTTGGCCTTGGAAAGACCACTGTTTTCGGCAGCATACTTAATCAAATCGTCCACACTGATGGTGCTGTAACGAAGTGCTGTGGTTAAATACTTTTTCTCATCGAGAATACCTAACTTACGGTAATTTGTTTTTAATAAAATTTGTGCCATGATTTAATTGGTTTTAATTGTGTTGTTAATAAATAAAGTTAATTGGTTTGTGATCACGTTGCAAAGATACGGCAGCATTTTCGATGCCACAATAGTTGAAGCAACGCCACAGGGGTAATTACCCCTACCACGTTATAATATGTTATTATTCAACATGTTACAACTTACTCCTAAAACTGCGAAAAGTCGCTGGAAAAATCACGCGTGATTTCCTCCGGATTCGTTCGTGATTTCCTCCGGAATTGCGCGTGATTCTTGCTGAATTTGTGCGTGATTCCGGTGGAATTTGCGCGTGATTTCAGTAGAATTTGCGAACAAATTCGGCAGTAATTGCGCGTGATTTCAGAAGCATGTTTTTGGCTTGCCAAACAAAGGTTTGCTCCCTCGCGCGCGCGTAATATTAATAAGGTGTAAAATGAGGGATTGATTATAAAATTAATGAGAATAATATAATTTTCACATTTTATTTGCATAATAGCAGATAGAGCATTACTTTTGCTTTTAGGATAACATCATAAAAACTAAATAGGAATAGGTCTATGAAAGAACACACTATTATAGAATCTAAATCACAAACCCTCAAGCAGTTGGATAATCTACTGCACTTCCGATACCTGCTGTTTCGTGAAGGGGTACACTCGCCAATGGCATTCTCATATATGCTATTGGCATTTATCGCTGATGTGAAAAATCTGCATTACCGCTTGAAAGACTTGAAAAACGAATGGAAAAAGCAACTTCCCTTTGGTGAAGGCGATGATAAGGATGTGGATTGGGGAAAATGGCGAGAGGTTTTCGATCCCGATAAGTTTATGGAGGATTACGAGGAACGTTGTCTGAGACATGTATATGAGCAACGTGAGATGCGACATCCGAATACGGACAAAAAAACAATGAAACCGAGCGATGTTCGGGAAAAGCAAAGCGAACTGAATTGCCAGCAACGCATGCTAAAAGAGGGCGGAGGGGGTGAGACTTCTGCCAAGAACAATTACAACCTATTGATAAACAGACAAAAGGAGATTGCCGATGATGCTGTACAGGAACTTAAAAAGCTAATAAAAACCATTAGACTGATTTCCCAACAACTATCCACACCACCACAAAAGTTAGTTAACGAACTATACGAACGCTTGAAAAATGCACACGAAATTGAGCTTGAAAACAATGGGGATGATGCGGAATATGGCATACGAACGTACCTGAAACAGTTACTGAAGTCGAAGCTGATTCAACTAAAAGTGACTTGTGAACGGGACGATACAACCTATTTGCGACAGGCCAAAGAGGCTTGGAAACGCTTCTTGGACGAAAACGGATGCGTGAACGAAGAAAAGATGGCAGTACATATTTTTCATAATCGTAGGAATTTGACTACTTACGATTTGGAACCCTATTTCGACTATCTGAACGTGCTGAAAGTGAATGCAAGAAGAGAAGCAGAACAAGAAAAGGAAGAAGCAGAACAGGGGATTGCCAACACTCAACGCATTTTCAAAAACAATTACGATGGAAAGCGAATAGACTTCAACTACCTGAAAACCATCATCGAAAACGGTTGTTTGCCGCTAATAAAGAAAAAGAACCAATGGTTTTGCTTGTGGCGTGTGCTGACCGATTTGGGACTTTTCGATGGCGCCTGTCAACAAACCAAGTTCTCGATGCAGATGATGGAGTGGTTTCCCGAACATCATCCCACCTGTACGAGAGATTGCATGCATGTGTATATGACTACTCACCTAAGGCATGTAGCTTATAAAAAATGGAACAAGGCAAAGTATGCAGAAGATACTATGGTTAACCGAAAAATAACCCCTGAAGCTTTCGGCATATTCAAAGATATATGCGAAAAAATGGAAGTGGCTTTTGCTAACTTTTGCAAGAATCCCGGCGGAAAGAATTGATTACAGATTATTTTTCCCGAACTAACTGACTCTATTTTTCCCGACTTCCCACTCCTTTTTCCCAATAGCTAATCGGGAATTCCTTAAATCCCAAATATTTGCTGATAATCAGCATTTTATATTAATCGCGCAACACTTATTCATACCTTTGTATCGGTTAAAACAACGACCGAGATAAGTTTATTGTTTAATTTTAATTATAATAGGTATGAAAAAAGATTTGATTATTGAAGTGAAAAGAAAGTACAAAAAGGCTAACTACACCATCGGTGCTTTGTACATTAACGGACAATGGATATGCGACACTTTGGAACCGCGTTGCATAGATTGGAGCAAAGAAAAGAAAGTCCCCGGAGAAACAGCCATCCCCGAAGGCAGATACTTGATTGAGATGCGTCGTTCGCCAAAGTTTGAACGCCGAATGCCCTACTTGAAGAATGTGCCCGAGTTTACCAACATAATGATTCATACAGGGAACACGGTAAAAAACACGCAGGGATGCATTATTGTGGGATATAATACCATCAGGGGATTAGTGTTGAAGTCGCGACAAGCGTTCGACAAGATTATGGAACGTATTGATTATGCACTGAAAGCAAAGCACCAGATTGCTATTGTGGTAAATTAAAGGTTACAGTAAAGGCCGCTGATTAGCGGCCTTTACTGTATATTTACCCTAACAATCAAATATTAGGTGTTTCCCATTTCTTGGTTTCGGTGCAAACAACATCGACGGTTTGGTCGCCCACTTGGATGCGGAAGTCGCCGGCTTCCAATATCCATTTGCCATCGTAGCCCACAAAGGCTAAGTCGGAGGCAGGTACTTGCAAAGTGACACTCTTGGTTTCGTTCGGTTGAAGGGCTATCTTATCGAATGCACGCAAGCGACGAATGTCGGGGGTGAGGCTGGCCACCAAATCGCTACTGAACAACAATACAGCTTCCTTACCTGCCACGTTGCCAGTATTGGTGACATCGACCGTAAAGGTGAGCATATCGTTGGCACCGAAAGTGCTCTTATCCACCTTCAAGTTGCTATAGGCAAAGGTGGTATAGCTAAGGCCATAACCAAACATCCATTGCACGGATACTTGGGCATCGTAGTTGTAGGCACCGGCCATTTGTTCGCCAATGTGTTCGGATGGCTTATAGTCGTAGGTAATCAACGAATTGACATACTTAGGATAGGTATAGGGCAACTTACCGCTGAAGTTGGCATCACCCACCAAGAGGTTTGCCAACGCATCGCCACCATAATTACTTGGAAGCATGATATTCACTACCGATGTAGCCAATGGCTCGATGGTGTTGATGACGCGCGGACGGCCTTCGTTCAGCACCATGATAATGGGCTTGCCTGTCTTGGCAAGGGCCTTTATCAACTCTTGTTGGTTGGCAGAGATGGTGAGGTCGTCCAAGTTACCGGGAGTTTCGCAATAAGAGTTTTCGCCAATGCAAGCAATGATGTAATCCACACCACGAGCAGCTGCAACAGCCTTCTGAATTTGTGGTTCGTTTTCTTGGTACCACTGGCCGCGGTCGTTATAGGTAACACCGGGTTCGTACACCACATTGCTTGCGCCAAGCTTGTTTTGCAACGCTTCGAGGATGGTGTTGTATTGTTGGCTCAAGTGTTCGGCATTGCTTCCTTGCCATGTGTAGCTCCAACCGCCATTCATTGTGCGCATGCTATTGGCATTAGGACCTGTAAGCAACACTTTCTTACCCTTGGCTATAGGGAGCAGGCTGTTGTTGTTCTTCAACAATACCATGGATTCTTCGGCTGCTTGGAGGGCAGCATCGGCATGTTCCTGAGAAGCAAACTTTGGATAGTCTTCCAAGTTATAGTAGGGCTTTTCGAAGAGGTTCAAACGGAATTTCAAACGAAGGATGCGGCGAACGGCATCGTCGATACGCTCCATAGATACTTCGCCTTCTTCCACAAGTTCTTTCAAATCGGTGCAGAAGCTCCATTCGTAGGGCACCATAGACATGTCGATACCGGCATTGATGGCCAACTTGATGGCCTCTTTCTTGGTAGCGGCAATGTGGTCGCGTGTGCAGAGGTTGTTGATGTCGGCCCAGTCGGTCACAATCATACCATCCCAATTCAAGTCTTCCTTAAGCCACTCGGTCAAGAGTTCGTAGTTGGCATGGAAAGGCAAGCCGTTGTTCATGGCCGAATTGACCATTACCGACAAAGCACCGGCCTTTACGGCTTCGAGGAAGGGGGCAAAATGCTTCTCGCGCATGTCTTGCTCGGTGATTGATGATGGGGTGCGGTCTTTTCCACTTACCGGTACGCCATAGCCCATGTAGTGCTTCAAACAAGCAGCAACGTAGTTATCGCCAATGTGATTGGGGTCTTCGCCTTGAAAGCCAATGATGGCTTCACGACCCATTTGTGCATTTACATAGGGGTCTTCGCCATAGTTCTCCCAATGGCGTGGCCAACGAGCATCGCGAGCCAAATCCAACACAGGTGCAAAGGTCCAAGGAATGCTTCCTGCCTTTGTTTCGTAGGCCGAGATACGTGCACCTTCGCGGGTAAGTTCGCGGTTGAAGGTGGCGGCCATGTTGATACCTTGTGGGAAGAAGGTGGCACCGGCCGTATAGGTGGCACCATGTATTTGGTCCACACCATACAAACAAGGAATGCCGAGTTCTTCCATCGACTTTTCTTGAATGCGTGTGATGACTTCTTGCCACTTGGCGGTGTTTTGTGCAATGCCACTAGGCACGTTCAGGATGGAGCCTACTTTGTATTTACCAATAACGGTATCGAGCATTGCTTCGCTCAAAGTGAAGCCTTGTGCAGGGTTTGCACGATAGTCTCTCAGCAAATCGACAGCCAACTGGCACATCTGACCTATTTTCTCTTCCAATGTCATCTTCTTGAGCAACGATTCTATCTTGCTTTCTATCTGATCATCGGCAGGGATGGCAGGTGGAGTAGTTGGCGATGTGGTGCAAGATGCCATGAAGCATCCTATCAACGCCCACAAAAGGAGTAATTTCTTCTTCATAACTTTTTAGGGTATAGATTGTTTATTTGAATAGCAATGGAACAAACTCGGTGAGGTAGATGCGCCAATTTTTCCAGATATGACCATCTTCCGATTCGTAATAGGTATATGGATAACCCTTTTCGTCCAATAGCTTGCGGTACTCTGTGTTTGCCTGATACAAGAAGTCGGTTTTGCCTATTGCAATCCAGTATAGCTTAGGATTCATGGCAAATTGTTTCTTTAATTTCGCATCAGTATCTTTGTAGATGGGCGATTCGATACCACTATCGGGAGTAATGGCGGCCGAGAAGAGGCCTACATAATCGAACATATC
>JAFYML010000030.1 GCA_017556595.1 Bacteroides sp. | reverse complement strand
CCTTGTGCCAAAGTGATACTGGCAGGAATCTTATGCCGTTGCATCTGTTCCACAGCCAAGTCGGCATACTCTTTGATATAGGCTTGATAAGCAGCATTTTTTCGTTGGGCTTGCAAAGGTTGTAAAAGCCATAAAGCAAGGAATATAAGGAGATATTGCACTTTGTTCATAGAAGCTGATTTATAATTGCCTACAAAAGTGCACAAAAGATTTGATATATCCAACCTCTTTGCTATCTTTGTTGCATCATTATTGTTTCATTGAAGGAATACCATTATGCAAAGCAAAGAGATACATATCCCTATCAGCATTTATTTACTTGATGAATTGTGTGCCAACGACCAAGAACTGATGCAAGCAGCCATCGAAGCTACCAACCGTAGCTATGCCCCCTACTCGCACTTTTCGGTAGGTGCAGCCGCGCGCTTGAAAGATGGCACCATCATCACCGGAACAAATCAAGAGAATGCAGCCTACCCATCGGGGATATGCGCCGAACGCACTACGCTATTCTATGCCAATTCACAACATCCCGACCAAGCTGTAATAACCTTGGCCATTGCAGCACGCAATGAACGTGGCGAATTATTGGACGAGCCAATACCACCTTGTGGCGCTTGCCGTCAAGTGATGCTTGAAACGCAAACACGCTTCGCCACCCCTATGCGCATTTTATTATATGGCAATAAGGGCATTTACGAATTGCAGAACGTAGGCGACTTGCTTCCCCTATCGTTCTCGGCCGCCACAATGGAATAAAGCAGGTTTATTTTACAGGCAATCGCTCCCAAATCCAGCGAGGAATCAAGCGCCAGAAACCTACCAAGAGGCGATACTTCCAATCGATGATAGCAATGCGCTTGCCGCGTTTTAGTGCTTTCACAATTTTCTTAGCTGCATATTCCGGTGTTAATTGCATGGGATAATTTCCAGCTTTCAACAAGGCTGTACGCACAAATCCTGGACGAATATCGGTGAAGCGAATGGGTAAATGTTGCATTCGTGCCAATTGGGTAAGGCATTGAATGTAGGTATTTTGAAAAGCTTTCGTTGCCGAATAGGCTGGCGCAATACCCAATCCTCGGGTGCCGGCAATGGAGCTAATCACCGCAATATGTCCTTCGCGCTTTGATTCTTTAAAATAATGAAACGCAGCTGTTACCATGCGCATAAAGCCATCGCCATTTGTTTGCATTGTACGCATCTCTATCGCCACATCCAACGTAGGATTTTGATTACCAATGCCCGAACTATGAAAATAGAGGTCCATACCACCCAAGCTATCAATCAATTGTTGTAATAGCGCAGGGGCTTCCTCGTCAGTTACATCAAGTTGTTGAATCATCACTTTGTCGGGCGCCATTGCCTTCAAACTTTCCAACTCGGCCATGCGGCGACCTGCCGCGCCAATCATCCATCCATCGGCCAACAATAGCTTGGCCACTTCGCGTCCGATGCCCGATGTGGCACCTATTACAACTGCTCGTTTCATACTCAATCGTTATTTTTTCACAAAAGTAGCATAAAAAAAGATGCCGAACAATATTGCCGGCATCTTTTCTCTATATCGAACAAATTAGTTTATTCTTGTGAAAGGTCAACTGCAAAGTTACCACGCTTACCAGATGGGAATACACCTGAAAGGAACAATACTTGATCGGGCGACTTCACCGCTGCTTCGAACACTTTCTTCAAGTCGTCTTCGCTCTTCAACATTTGTCCGTTGGCTTTCAAGATGATGAATCCACGACGGATACCAGCGTCAGACATCTTACCTTCGGTTACACCGGTTACTTGCAAACCATAGTTCAAACGAAGTTGACGTTTAGTATCGTCTGAAACAGGTTTGAAGGCTGCGCCCAAGATTTCCATATCGGCATTCTTCACTACCTTAGTAGTACCTTGTTCGTTCTTCAACTCTACGGTAACGGTTTGTTGCTTCTTATCGCGTACAATCTTCACTTGCACCTTATCGCCTGGGCGGTATTGTTGCAATGCTTCTTGCAAGTCGGCAAAGCGGTGAATTTTCTTGTTGCCAAGACCGATGATAACATCGTTCACTTCCAAGATGCCCTCCGACGAGCCACCTTCTTCTACACTTTCTACAATTACACCTTCTGTTACGCCCAATTCTTCGGCACGTTTCTTCATTTCTGCAGTTCTCTTTTCATCTGCTTGCAAATCGGTAATAATCTCATTGCAACCGATATGCAACTTAGCACGTTGCACTACACCATGTTCTTTCAAATCGGTTACAACCTTCTTCATAATAGAAGTTGGGATGGCAAAGCCGTAGCCCGAATAAGCACCTGTTGGAGAATAGAGCATAGCATTAATACCTACCAACTCGCCACGTGCATTTACCAACGCACCACCACTATTACCGCTATTGATAGCAGCATCGGTTTGGATAAACGATTGGATAGTTGCGGCTTGTCCGTTAGCAGTTTGCGAACCGATGGCACGTGCTTTAGCACTAACGATACCTGCAGTTACGGTAGAATTCAAATTGAAAGGATTACCTACGGCAAGCACCCATTCGCCAATCTTCAACGCGTCTGAATCACCTACAGGGATAGTTGGAAAGTTGTCACCTTCAATCTTTACCAAAGCCAAATCTGTTTCGGCATCAGTACCGATGATGCGTCCTTGCAACTCGCGGTCATCGTTCAACTTCACGGTAATTTCATCGGCACCTTCCACCACGTGATTGTTGGTTACAATGTAGCCATCTTTCGAGATGATTACACCTGAGCCATAACCACGACGTTCGGGTGTTTGCACTTGACGACGTTGTGTACCGCCTTGTCCGCGATAACCAAAGAAGTCGCCAAAGATGTCTGCAAATGGGTCGCGCACTTCCACCTCTTGTACTTTCGAAGATTGTGTAGCGCGAATATGCACAACTGCATTCACCGAACTTTCGGCAGCAGCTGTTAAATCGACAGGTTGTGCATCGGTAGCTTCGTAAGCTGCCAATCGCAAGCAATTATCATTTTGTTCAAAAATGTCTGAAAAATTAGAGGAAGCCACCGTTGTTGGGCGTTCCAAATCCAATACCTTGTAAGTGGTAAATCCTGCTATGCCGGCACTAAACAAGCCGATAGCTGCTACTCCTAAAATGTTTTTTGTTGTTTGTTTCATAACTACTCTCTTATTGTTTTAACTGTTAATATTCGGTTTTATTTTAACTTTTCGATGTTAAAAGAACAACAAAAAACAATTACTTCAAACTTTTGTCCTCTTTTTTTGTCCTCTTTTAACACAGAGCCACGATTGCTTAACAGCGCTTAACGGCAAATGACTACTATTTTACATTTGTTTAAAATAGCCGAAATGTTAAAATAGTGACTAGCGACTAGCTACTAGTGACTAGTAGTTGGTGATGGGTGTGATGCCAATGCCTGGCAAGTCGTTCAACGTAATCTTTCCATTCACAACCTCCATGCCCTTGAAGCGGTCGTTCGATATCAGCAATGCGCCATCCAAGTCGGCAAAATCGGCCAAGGGTGATAATTGTGCAGCGGCAGATATGGCGCACGATGTCTCGGTCATACAACCTATCATCACATCCATACCCAAAGCGCGTGCCGTGATGGCCATCTTATGTCCTTCGCGCATGCCGGTGCACTTCATCAATTTGATATTGATACCCGAGAAAACGCCCTTCATCTTAATCACATCGTCCAAGCGCTGAATAGATTCGTCGGCATATACTGGCAAGGGACTATGTTGTGTAACCCACGCCAAGTCGTCAATTCGTTCTTTTGGCATAGGTTGCTCCACCATTACAATGCCTTGTTCCTTCAACCAATGAATCATATCGAGCGCATATTGTCTATCCGTCCATCCTTGGTTAGCATCCACGGCAATAGGTAGGTTGGTTACCGAGCGAATGGTTTCTATCATCTCCTTGTCATTATCGCGTCCTAACTTTACCTTTAATATATTGAATTGTTCGGCACACTCGCGTGTTTTTTGGCGCACCACTTCGGGTGTATCGATACCGATGGTAAAAGTTGTAGAGGGTGTCAATGCTTTATTTAATCCCCAAACACGATGCCAAGGTTGTCCCATCAACTTACCCACTAAATCGTGCAACGCAATATCAACGGCTGCTTTAGCGGCAGCATCGCCCGGCGAAAGCGAATCAACATAATCCAAGATTTCTTCCAATTGGAAAGGGTCGCTGAATCGTGTCAAATCCATCTTTGTATTGATAAAATCCATTACACTTTCCACCGTACCAAGCTCTTTTTGCAAATAAGGCGGCATAGAGGCCTCTCCGTATCCCACCACACCATCGTACTCAATCTCTACTTGCACGCCTTGGGTAGTGGTGCGCGAGTTGGTTGCTACGGTAAAGACATGGCGAAGTTGCAGCTCGTAAGGGAAGCAACGAACCTTCATCTTTGCGCCTAAGCCATGGCTATTGATGTGGAAGGTTTGTGGCAATTGTTGGCACGAGGCGAGCAAGCCATTGCTTAGCACCCCTGCCCCTACGGTGGCCAAGGATAATGTTTTCAAAAAATCTCTTCGGTTTTGCATAGTGCGATATTTATGGTTGGTAATAAGGATTCTTATCGGTAGTATTCATCTTTTCCACCTTATTTATATAAGGAAGGAAGCGAGTGGCAAACAACAAACGGCCAAGATTAAAGGCATCGAAGAGGCTATCTTGCTCGTCGAAGCTACCTATACGCACATCGCCTTGCGAGTGAATAAAGCGTTTGTTGCCTATATAGAAAGCCACGTGTACCACGCGCTCTTTTTGTTCATTTTCGGCTTTACGCCCAAAGAAAATCAAATCGCCCGGTTGCAAATTATTGAAGTCGGGTGCTATCTCCAAACGTTCGCCTTCGAGTGCTTGTTGCGAAGCATCGCGCGGAATAATGATATCGTGCATCAACAACTCCGCTCGCACAAACCCGATACAATCCCCTCCCTTGGTAGAGGTACCTGCCCACAAATAAGGTATGCCCATAAATTGATGAGAGGTTTGAAGAATGCTTGCGCCATCTTGCTTCAACTGCTTGCGCCATTCCTCCTCGGGCATAGCCAACGACTTGCGCAAGTAGCCTTCACGACCATCGGGATAGCCTACATGGTAAAATTTTCCCTTCTTGCCCAATAATTTCAAGCGGTTACTTGCCACTACATCCGATACGGGTTGCGACTTCTCCGACGGACGGCTATACACCGTACCATAATGAGCCGTTACCACCAATTTTGTTGCGCGGTTCCACGCAATTAACTCGGCGCGTGTACAGAGTGTTATCCCCGCACGATGCACCCACGATAGGTAGTTATCGGGTGTTTGTATGCGATGCCATCCATCTGTTTCCAGCACTTTGACGGGCATGCCCATCAGCGCTTGCGTAATCATTTCGGAGGCGAAATCGGCCTTTTCATGCAAGTTGGCTACGGACAAGTTCACAATGCCCCACTCTTGTTCGTTTTCTTCATTGGATTGTGACGACACATTGTTTTGCGCCAACAAAGCAAAAGTAGGCACACAAGCAAGCAATATAAACAATAGTTTCTTCTTCATTG
>JAFYML010000360.1 GCA_017556595.1 Bacteroides sp. | reverse complement strand
GGATATTGCTATATACAAGATTCCCTTCCTGTATTCTATACGCGCGTCAGCGCTATTCTCACTATCCAACCCATTGCGTTCTCACTATCCGTTGCACAACTCATCGGCTTTGTAGCCTTGTTGTTGCTATTCCTCATAGCCACCATCTACTTCTATACGCAACAGCACAGCGCAAAATTCCGTACACGCAACTACCTTAACTTTCTCATCATCTTGGGTTGGTTGCTTGCTACAATCATCTTGCTGCAACAAGGATTGTTCTGCCAGCTATTACCCATGCTCATTGCCACCATCAGTTTGGTGGTCAGCCAATATTTCTCGGTGACGCATGGCCGTTGGGTAAACTTTCTCTTCATCCTTGTCTGCATAAGCATACTATCGGTTTACCTTATAAATAACTTGGCAATCATATGATAGAGTGGCTTACATCCTTACTGATGGAATGGGGCTATGTGGGTTTGTTCATTGCCACCTTTTTATCGGGTACAGCCTTTCCATTCAGTTCCGAACTGATACTATTCGGACTCATTAAATTGGGACTCGACCCTATCGTTTGCCTTGTCAGCGCCACTACAGGCAATACGCTTGGCGGTATGACCTGTTATTGGTTGGGCCATTTGGGTAAGATGGAGTGGATAGAACGCTACTTGAAGGTGAAACCCGAAAAGATTGAGAAAACCCAAAAGTTCCTGCAAGGCAAAGGTGCATACATGGCTTTCTTTGCTTTCCTACCCATTTTGGGTACACTCATAGCCATTACATTAGGCTACATGCGCAGCAATCGCTGGATAGTATTAGCAGCCATGACTGCCGGTAAACTGATTCGTTACATCATCATATTATTGCTATGCTAAGAGTATTTGAACCTACAGCCGACGGTAGCGGTACGCTTTACGTACCCGAACTTGATGAGCACTATCACTCGGTGAAGGGTGCTTATACCGAATCGCGTCACATCTTCATCGAGATGGGATTGCAGGCCTCTACAGCGCCATCACCACATGTGTTGGAAGTTGGGTTAGGTACCGGACTTAATGCCTTGCTTGCTTGGCAAGCGGCCGATGAGGCGAAACGCCCCGTTCACTACACAGCATTAGAATTGTATCCACTATCGTGGCAAGAGGTTTCATTGCTGAAATACGAACATGCCACTGAGTTGGAAAAGATACACACCACTCCTTGGGAAATTGATGTAGCACTATCGCCCTACTTCACGCTAAAGAAGGTGAAATGCGATGCTACTTCCTATTTGAAACAACACAACCCATCTACCCTGTTCGATGTAGTGTTTTTCGATGCTTTTGCTCCTGAAAAGCAACCCGAGCTATGGAGCGAAGAGATTTTTCAAGGCATTTACCAAACAATGAACGTGGGTGGATTGTTGACTACTTATTGCGCCAAGGGATGTGTACGTCGTTTGTTACAATCCATTGGCTTTGTCATGGAACGCTTGCCCGGCCCGCCGGGGGGTAAACGCGAAATGCTTCGAGGAAGAAAGGTCGTTAGTGGATAGTGATTAGTGTTAAGTGTTAAGTGATTAGTGGTATCAAATCATAAATCGTAAATTGTCAAATCGTGAAATATCTCAATTCTCTATTCATTATATGTTTGCTGTTCCTTGCTTCGTGTGGAGGAAATAATACCAAACTGAGTGATAATCGCCCCGTGCTGATGGTCAGTATCGAACCGATACGCTACTTCACCGAGGCCGTGGCCGATACGCTATTCCGCGTGGTGAGCATGGTGCCGCAAGGCAGTAGCCCCGAAAGCTACGACCCTACACCACGCCAACTTACCACCTTGGCCAATAGCAACGCATTCTTAGGCGTGGGATACATTGGATATGAAACGGCTTGGAACGAGCGACTGAAAGCCAATGCTCCGCAAGTACCATTCTTCAACCTCTCCGAAGGGGTAGAATTGATTAAGGCAGAACACCACCATCACCACCACGAAGGTCAGCACCACACACATGGCGCGGCAGTGGAACCTCATACATGGACATCGCCACGCACAGCCATGACCATCGTTCGTAACATAGCCAATGCGCTTTGCCAAATAGATAATGCCCATACAGCTATCTACCAACAACGAGCCGATTCGTTGATACACCATTTGCAACAGATAGACCATCAGCTCGCCGAGCTATCGGCTTCGGATAGTATCGAAAAGGCGTTCCTCATCTATCACCCCTCGCTCTCCTACTTGGCACGCGACTACAACTTGCAACAACTTTGCATCGAAGAGGAGGGACGCGAGCCATCTGCTGCCCACTTAAAGGAGTTGATAGATCGTTGCCGCCGTGAAGGTGTACGCACCATCTTCATACAACCCGAATTCGACCGCAAGCATGCCGAAGCCATTGCCCATGAAATAGGTGATGTAGAGGTAGTGGAAATCAATCCCCTATCCTATCAGTGGGAAGAGGAGTTGATGCGGGCGATAGGAGCGATTAGTGATTAGCAATTAGTAGGGACGCAGCACGACGCGTCCGTAAAAACCGAAACTTGTAGGGACGTAGCGTGGCTGCGTCCGAATTTAGCAATGATTGAAATTAAAAACTTATCAGCCGGATACGAAGGCAAGGAAGTGCTTACCAATGTGAACTTGACCATTCACAAGCACGACTTTTTAGGCATCATTGGCCCCAATGGTGGCGGTAAAACCACCTTGATACGTTGCATCTTAGGCCTGCTGAAGCCCACAAAAGGCGAAATACGTTATGCCGACGACAACCTTATCAAGCAAATTGGCTACTTGCCGCAATACAACAGTGTGGACCGTCGTTTCCCCATCAGCGTGGAACAGGTTGTCCTCTCCGGTTTGTTGGGTGGTCGCAACCTGACTAAACGCTATACCGCAGCCGAACGGCAACAAGCCCGCCAAGTAATAGCGCAAATGGGATTGGAAGGATTGGAGCAATGCGCCATTGGCGAACTGAGTGGCGGACAATTACAACGCGCCATGCTTGGCCGTGCCCTTATTGCGCAACCTCGTCTGCTCATTCTGGACGAGCCGGGCACCTACTTAGACCGCCAATCCTCCGGCCGCCTTTATCAGATTTTAGAGGAGATTAGCGACAAGTGCGCCATTGTATTGGTGAGCCACGATGTAGGCACAGTGCTTCGCCAAGTAAAGAACGTGGCATGCGTTGATGGTACGCTCCACTACCATGCTGCTGCCGAGGTCGATGCCGATTGGTTGGAAGCGCACTTGCATTGCCCCATCGAGATGGTAGGTCATGGTCATCTGCCTCATCGCGTGTTGCATCGACACGAGTAATGCTTTAACATTGGAATCCGAAAGAATAGTATAAAAGGGATGCATAACTGCGGTTGTGCGTCCCTTTTTATAGATATGTATCATAGAAAGAGGTTTTTGTAACAAAAAAATTTTATTGATTGGTGATAATTAGGTATATTTGCAAAAATAAACCTTCCAAATAACAGAAAAACACCATGATGGACAGAAGAGATTTTCTGAAAAACATAGCCATGCTGGGAGCAGGCACGGCATTCTTGGCCAGTCCGTGGCTCTCTGCCTTTGCCGATGTGAAAGAGACAGCCAAAGAGAAATGCCGATTGGCTGTTATCGGTCCCGGTTCGCGCGGACAATTCCTAATGAGTTTCTTGGTACAAAATCCAAATGTAGAGATAGTGGCTTTGCACGACATTTACGACAAGTCTATTGAGGCCGCTTTAAAACTTGTACCGAAAGCAAAAGTGTATGCCGATTATCGCAAATTGCTGGAAGACAAATCTATCGATGCCGTAGTGATTGCCACTCCGCTAAACACACACTTCCAGATAGCTATGGATGCGTTCGATGCCGGCAAGCATGTATTCTGCGAAAAGTCTATCGGCTACACCATGGAGCAATGCTACAAGATGTATATGAAGCACCGCGAAACAGGAAAGATTTTCTTTACCGGACAACAGCGCTTGTTCGACCCACGCTACATAAAGGCTATGGAGATGATTCATGCCGGTACATTCGGTAGCATCAATGCCATCCGTACTTTCTGGTATCGCAATGCCGATTGGCGACGCTACTGCCCCAAGCCCGAATTGGAGAAACTGATAAACTGGCGACTATACAAAGAATCGTCGCGCGGATTGATGACCGAGTTGGCTTGTCACCAATTACAAATAGGTAGCTGGGCGTTGCAGAAGCTTCCAGAAAAGGTATGCGGACATGGTGCTATTACCTATTGGAAAGATGGTCGCGAAGTGTACGACAACATCCATTGTATGTATGTGTTCGACGATGGTGTGAAGATGACCTTCGACTCGGTTATCTCGAACAAGTTCTATGGGTTGGAAGAGCAAATTATGGGTAATTTAGGTACCGTAGAGCCTGAAAAGGGCAAGTACTACTTCGAAGATGTGGCACCGGCACCGGCCTTCTTGCAACTGATAAACGATTGGGAAAATAAAGTATTCGAATCATTGCCCTTTGCCGGCACAAGTTGGGCACCCGAAACAGCCAATGAAAACAAGGGTGAATACATTACCGGCGAACGACCAAAAACCGACGGCACTTCGTTGCTATTGGATGCATTCGTAGAAGCTGTTATCACCCAAAAGCAACCGGCACGCATAGCCGAAGAGGGATACTATGCCAGCATGCTCTGCTTGTTGGGACATCAAGCGTTGGAAGAGGAACGCACCTTGTACTTCCCCGACGCATTCAAGATAGACTACCTGAATCATCAATCCATTAAAACCGAGAAGCCATGAAAGATACGATATTAACAGCGCGTAGAAAGAAAACAGAAATCTATTCTTGGTTAGTCTGTTTTGTGATAGCAAATATCATCCATGTGTATGCTATTGTGGAGTATAAGGC
Source organism: Bacteroides sp. (assembly GCA_017556595.1). Classification (GTDB taxonomy): domain Bacteria; phylum Bacteroidota; class Bacteroidia; order Bacteroidales; family Bacteroidaceae; genus Bacteroides. The sequence goes on along the minus strand of JAFYML010000360.1, from coordinate 6,935 downwards.
CTCGTTCACGGAACTATTCACTTCGATTTTCTATGTATTGGCCTTTAGCGTAGTGTTGTACTTTGTGTGGTGCATATTGCGCATAGGTTTTTACCTAATAACTCGTCCATTTAAAAGAAAACATTAACCATAACTTAACGTAATTTATCATGTCAACACGAAGAGATTTTTTGAAAACAATGTCATTGGCCTCGGCCGGTATGATGTTGGGCGGTGGACAATGGATTAACGCCATGACACCGGGCAGTACACCCGAGCAAAAAAAAGCAAGTGCCGACAAAGTGAAAATTGCCTTCATCGGTATCGGTAACCGTGGTGCACAAATCATTGGCGACTTTGAAAGAACACAACAAATAGATGTTGTTGCGTTGTGCGACGTAGATTTGGACGGCAGACAATGCCAAGAGGTATTGGCTAAATACCCGAAGGCAAAACGCTTCCGCGATTTCCGTAAGATGTTCGACGAAGCAGGCAACGAATTTGAGGCAGTAGCTATTGCTACACCCGACCACTCGCACTTCCCCATCAGCATGTTGGCATTGGCCGAAGGCAAGCATGTGTTTGTGGAAAAACCATTGGCACGCACCTTCTATGAAGCCGAAATATTGATGAATGCCGCTAAGAAGCGTCCTAATCAAGTGACACAAGTGGGCAACCAAGGACACTCTGAAGCAAACTACTTCCAATTCAAAGCATGGATGGAAGCCGGTATCATTAAAGATGTAACCGCCATCACTGCTCACATGAACAACGCACGTCGTTGGCACGGATGGGATGCAAACATCATTAAATTCCCCGAAGGACAACAACTGCCTAAAGACATGGATTGGGATACATGGTTGGGCGTAAATCCTTATCATGACTACAATAAGGACTACCACCAAGGACAATGGCGTTGCTGGTACGACTTTGGTATGGGTGCATTGGGCGACTGGGGCGCACACATCTTGGACACTGCACACGAATTCCTGGAATTGGGATTACCCTACGAAGTGAGCATGCTCTATGCTAATGGACACAACGACTACTTCTTCCCTTACTCATCGACAATCCTATTCCGCTTCCCACAACGTAAGGGCATGCCGCCGGTTGACGTGACTTGGTACGACGGTTTGGACAACCTTCCACCTATCCCCGAAGGCTATGGCGTGCAAGGATTGGATCCAAACATCCCAACAACCAATCAAACCAACCAACCGCAAGCCAAACTGAATCCAGGAAAGATTATCTATAGTAAGGAGTTGACTTTCAAGGGTGGTAGTCACGGAAGTACATTGGAAATTATTCCGAAGGAAAAGGCAAGAGAGATGGCCAACAAGTTGCCGGAAGTACCAAAGAGCCCAAGCAACCACTACGAAAACTTTATCCGTGCATGCAAGGGCTTGGAAAAGACACGCTCGCCATTCGAAATCAATGGAGTATTGAGCCAAGTATTCTCGTTGGGTGTTATTGCACAACGCTTGAACACACAATTGTTCTTCGACCCAAGAACAAAAGAAATCACCAACAACCCATTTGCCAATGCCATGCTGACGGGTATTCCGCCACGTAAGGGTTGGGAACAATATTACAAACTATAATAAGGAATTAAACCATGAAGAAATATTTTATCTTAGCATGCTGCTTATGTGGCGCACTCACCATGTCGGCTCAGACATGGGAACCACTTTTCAATGGCAAGAACCTAAGCGGTTGGAAGAAATTGAATGGTAAAGCCGAATATAAGGTGGAAAACAATGCCATTGTGGGCTATACCAAAGCCAATACCCCTAACACTTTCTTGGTAACAAAGAAGAACTATGGCGACTTTATCTTGGAGTTGGAATTTAAAGTTGATGACTCGATGAACTCGGGTATCCAATTCCGTAGCGAAAGCAAGAAGGAGTATCAAAAAGGTCGTGTACACGGCTATCAATACGAGATTGATCCGTCAGATCGTGCATGGTCGGGTGGTATTTACGACGAAGCTCGTCGCGGATGGTTATACCCAATGACCAAGAATCCTAAAGCACAAACAGCCTTCAAAAGTGGCGAATGGAACAAGGTTCGCATCGAATGTTTGGGCAACTCTATCCGCACTTGGTTGAACGGAGTGCCTTGCGCCAATATTTGGGACGACACCACACCAAGTGGCTTCATCGCTTTGCAAGTACACGAAATCTACAACAAGGAAGATGCCGGTAAAAGCGTTGCTTGGCGAGATATTCGCATCTGCACCACCGATGTGGCGAAGTATGTAACACCCGAAGCTCAATTGGCACCCGAAGCAAACATGATTGCCAACACACTTTCGCCAACAGAAAAGAAAGAGGGTTGGGCATTGTTGTGGGACGGCAAAACAACCGAAGGATGGCGCGGTGCCCGCATGAACGACTTCCCTAAAAAGGGATGGGCCATTGAAGATGGTATCTTGAAAGTGAACAAAGGCGATGGTGGCGAATCGACCAATGGTGGCGACATCGTAACCAAGCGCATGTACAAGAACTTCATCCTCTCGGTCGATTTCAAGATTACCGAAGGTGCCAATAGCGGTATCAAATATTTCGTGAATCCCGATTTGAACAAGGGTGCCGGCTCGGCCATCGGTTGCGAATTTCAAATCCTTGACGACGAAAAGCACCCGGATGCTAAAATGGGTATAAAGGGCAACAGACAAGTAGCTTCGTTGTACGACTTGATTCCTGCACCAAAAGACAAACCTTTCAATAAGAAGGAGTGGAATACAGCTACTATCGTAGTAAAAGGCAACCATGTTGAACACTGGATGAATGGTGTGAAACTGATTGAATATACACGTAACAATGCCATGTGGAATGCGTTGGTGGCTTATAGCAAGTATCGCGATTGGCCAAACTTTGGTAATGCAGAAGAAGGACATATCTTGTTGCAAGATCATGGCGACGAAGTGTGGTTTAAAGATATCAAAATCAAGGAATTAAAATAAATGGCTATTCAGCACTTATACAAATCCTCGCCTTCGGGCGAGGGTTTGTTTTATGGTTGGTTTTCGGCTATGCACACAAGGGTGGACGTAGCCATGTATGGCCATCGCTCAGAAGATGAATGGATAGCGATAACCGAACGTATTCAACAAGAAATATCGCGATTAGAATCCATCGGTAATTGCTATGATGCACAGAGCGAATTGGCCCATGCCAACCAACAAGCGGCTATCCAACCCATAGCACTGAGCAACGATTTATACGATATGCTTGCCATTTGCAAGCGGTATCATGCCGAAACAATGGGATGTTTCGACATAACAGTTCTTTCCGAAAATCACAACACGGAAACAATGCATTGTGTGCATTTAAGCGAAGATGCACACACCTTATATTATAGTAACCCAGGCATCAGTATCAACCTATCCGGCTTTATCAAAGGATATGCGTTGGAGAAAATTAAATGGCTATTGCACGAACATGGCGTAACGAATGCGCTGGTCAACTTAGGCAATAGCTCCATCCTTGCCATAGGCAACCATCCGAATGGAGAGGGTTGGAAGGTAGGCGAATACACCTTGCACAATCAATGCCTGACAACATCGGGAAACGATACGGATGCACGCAAACACATCATCTCGCCACAAACAGGAAAATGGGTAGAGGGAAGTGGAAAAGTGACCATTATCACCGAGAATGCTTATATCGGCGAAATCTTCTCTACCGCCCTATTTGCCGCTACCGATGAGCAACGCATCCACCTATTGAGTTCGGCAAACGCACCGATACTATTGCATCGATTCACGGAATAGGTTCGGCAGAAATGCTAAAAAAACATTAAACTATTGCGCATTCTATTGATTTGTACTACTTTTGTGCCCGAAAAAAGAATGTGGAAAGATTTGAGTAGCTTGCAACCACGGTAAAAAATGCTAAAACACATACTTCCAAAAGCAGTGTGTGCCCCAGCAGGCAACATTATTCTCTCCCCCATTCTCTACGTTTAATAACACTAAATTTTTAGAAGAAATGGGCTATTTATTTACATCAGAATCAGTATCGGAAGGCCATCCCGATAAGGTAGCAGACCAAATATCGGATGCCGTATTAGACAAATTGCTTGCCTACGACCCACAATCGAAGGTAGCTTGTGAAACACTCGTTACTACCGGCCAAGTGGTTGTAGCAGGTGAAATCAAGACCAAAGCGTATGTCGATTTGCAACTCATCTCGCGCGAGGTAATCAAGAAAATCGGTTATACCAAGGGCGAATACATGTTCGAAAGCCAATCGTGCGGTGTGCTCAGTGCCATTCACGAACAAAGTCCCGACATCAATCGCGGTGTTGAGCGCGAAGATCCGATGGATCAAGGCGCAGGCGACCAAGGTATGATGTTTGGCTATGCCACCAACGAAACAGAAAACTACATGCCTCTGTCGCTCGACCTCTCGCACCGCATCCTGCAAGTGCTGGCCGACATCCGTCGCGAAGGCAAGGAAATGACCTACTTGCGCCCCGACTCGAAGAGCCAAGTAACCATTGAATACGACGACAACGGAACACCCGTTCGCATCGATACCATCGTTGTTTCTACCCAACACGACGACTTTATCCAACCGGCCGACGATAGCGAAGCCGCACAACTGAAAGCCGACGAAGAGATGCTCAGCATCATCCGCCAAGACGTCATCAACATCTTGATGCCACGCGTCATTGCATCCATCCACTCGGAAAAGGTATTGGCACTCTTCAACGACCAAATCATCTACCACGTAAACCCAACAGGCAAGTTCGTAATCGGTGGCCCACACGGCGATACCGGTTTGACAGGCCGCAAGATTATCGTTGATACCTACGGAGGTAAGGGCGCACACGGTGGTGGTGCATTCTCAGGCAAAGACCCCTCGAAGGTGGACCGCTCGGGTGCATACGCCACTCGCCACATTGCCAAGAACTTGGTAGCAGCCGGTGTGGCCGACGAGATATTGGTGCAAGTGAGCTACGCCATCGGTGTGGCAAAACCCATCAACATCTACGTAAACACCTATGGACGAAGCAACGTGCCTATGACCGATGGTGAGATTGCCAACAAAATCAACGAAATCTTCGACATGCGCCCTAAGGCCATCGAAGACCGCTTGAAGCTACGCAACCCCATCTACCAAGAAACCGCTGCCTACGGACACATGGGACGCGAACCGCAAGTAGTGACCAAACGCTTCCGCAGCCGCTACGAAGGCGACAAAGACATGGAAGTGGAACTCTTTACTTGGGAAAAGCTGGATTACGTAGAAAAGGTGAAAGAAGCCTTTGGATTATAATTGATAATACCTATATAAACGCCCCGAGTTGAAAAAAACATGGGGCGTTTTTTTTATTCTATACATATATGAAAAACATACAACTGCCCACAGGAATTATCCTATCGAAAGAAGACGAAGTATATGCCTTGAGCGAACAAGTTGCCCAACTAAAACAAGAGGTGGAGCGACTAAGAGGCATACTGGTAAGAAACCACCCCTTAGTATCGGCACTGCGCCAAAAACCCCACTATTTAAGCGACGACGATTGGGATAGCCTTGAAGAACTAATCGACTCGGCACACCAACGCTTCATCATCAATCTGCGCTTGTCGGTAGAAAACATGACCAATACCGAAAAACGCATCTGCATCTTGCTGAAACTACGCTTCTCGCACCCCCAGATGGCCGATATATTGCTCATTTCTCCTGCCTCGCTCTCGCAAATCAAAAGCCGCCTAAAACGCAAGCTGTTAGAAGCCAAACCCATCAACTTCCTTACCGCTCGCACACTGGACGAATTCATAACAGAATTCTAATCCATGTAAACAATTATAACCATCCATCAACACATCCCCTACACCCCTGCTAGAACACCTTCTGAGAGGGGATACAATCACATCGTCACTGAGGCTACCTCATATCGTCACTGACCCTACCTCACATCGTCACTGAGGGTGGCTTGGTGACGATGTGATATATTCTGCTTTAAACAAAGTATAATATATGTAAATATCTCATAAACTTTGGCAATTCCCCTTTAGTTTATTTAGTTATAATAAAACTACTAATACTCTAAAACTGTTCATGATTTTATTATATAAATCAATAGTATTATACGCCACTTCTTATGTCTACATAACAACCATTTAAAAATATTATATACTGTATGCAACAAAAGTAACAAAGCAAATATTGTCATATTATTTAATTTCGTACATTTGCGCCATGCTTTACAATAGACGAAAAATATTATTGGCATTAATTGAAACCTTAGATATGGATTTGTCTGCAATACAAATCCAAAAATATTTATTCCTATATACAAGAGAACAATTGAACAAATCATATGATTTCATTCCTTATTATTATGGTTGTTTCTCTTTTCAAGCTAATCAAGACATTTCAACACTTGCAAAATTAGGATATTTAGAAATGATTGAGCAAGATAGTAATAATACTATTATTCGTCTTATCAGACAAGGCAATTATAAAACAATGCTTGATTTATTTGAACAACAAACTCTGCAAAAAGTCGTCAATAAATTTAGAGATTTCTCTCAATCAGATTTAATTCGATATACCTATACCAACTATCCTTATTATGCCACTAAAAGTACAATAGCCAAAGAAATTCTTACACCAGATGAACTTGCTCGCGTAGAAAAGCAAAAAAGGAAATTTTCCTTACCTATTTTATGCACCATTGGATATGAAGGTATTACATTAGAAACATATATTAATAAACTCATAATAAATGACATCCGCGTATTATGCGATGTTAGAAAGAATGCTTTTAGCCAAAAATATGGTTTTTCAAAAAGTCAGTTAGAAAAAGCCTGTAAAGGTGCAGGAATACAATATATCCATATCCCTCAATTAGGTATTAATTCAGATCAAAGACAAGATTTAAAATCTCAAAAAGATTACGATATTCTCTTTGACATATACGAAAGAACTACTTTAAAGGAG
>JAFYML010000359.1 GCA_017556595.1 Bacteroides sp. | reverse complement strand
ACACCTGCAAAGAAACCAGCCAACATATCTTCCTTGTTGATAGTCTTGGTAGAGTCGTTGCCAAACAAGCTACGGTTGATATCTTCATACCAGTTAACAGAAATCATTTGACCAATTTGCATACCTACAGAGTAAGCAATCTTTTCAGAAATGTCTGCACTCTTAGCGCCTTCAACTACACCTTTCAAGAAGTTTGAATATTGTGCACTATCAACACCTTGTTGTGCCAAGAATTCTGTCAAACCTTGTTGACTACGAGAGAGACCGATAGCATACGAAAGAGAGTCGATTTCTGTCTTCAAATCAGCTTTCGGAGCCTGAGCGCATGAGCTAAGACCTGTGGCAATAGCTACAGCTGCAATGAATAAAACTTTTTTCATAACAATTTTTCTCCTTTTATTTATTGATTATTTTTAATAATTCTACTTCGAACACCAATGTGCTGTGTGGAGGAATCATTTCGCCTGCGCCATGAGCACCATAACCCAATTCGCTAGGGATGTAAAGTTTCCATTTTGCACCTTCGGGCATCAATTGGAGGGCTTCTACCCATCCTGCAATCACTTGGTTCACACCGAATGTAGCAGGTTGTCCGCGCTTGATAGAGCTATCGAACAAAGTACCATCTATCAATGTACCTTCGTAGTGGCATTGCACTTGGTCGGTAGCCTTGGCGCGTGGGCCTTCGGTGTTACCTTCGTTAACCACTTCGTATTGCAAGCCGCTGGGTAATGTAACAATACCTTCGCGCTTTTTGTTCTCTTCCAAGAAACGTTTGCCGGCTTCAATGTTTGCCGCATTCATCTTTTCTTCCAATTCTTGGAAGTATTTATTTACAATGTCGCGTGCTTCGGTGTGGCTCATAGCGGTTTCATTACCATCGAGCACGTCTTTAATAGCTTGTGCAAAATCTTCTACTGAGATGCCTTTTGCACCCATGCCTAATAGGTTTTGGCCAATTCCAAGGCCAATAGCATAACTGAATTTATCCATAATCTGTTTTCTTATTCTAAATTTCAAGCCGCAAAAGTACACCTTTTTATGGAAATGCTTTAATTTTAACGATTTAATTTTTTTTAATATTGACCGAAACGTGTTAATTTTGCATTAATCTTACTAAATATGGTGTAAAATATGAAGAAAATAGTCGTTTTGTCGGGTGCAGGCATTAGTGCCGAGAGTGGAATCAGTACGTTTCGCGATGCCGGTGGCTTGTGGGATAAATATCCAGTAGAGCAAGTGGCAACCCCCGAAGGTTATCTTGCCAATCCCGAATTGGTGATTCGTTTCTATAACGAACGTCGCAAGCAATTACCCACCGTGCAACCCAATGGCGGACACCTTGGTGTGGCCAAGTTGGAAGAGCAGTACGACGTAACGGTAGTAACACAAAACGTTGATAACTTGCACGAACGTGCCGGAAGCAACCGTGTGATTCACCTTCATGGCGAGCTGACCAAGATGTGTAGTAGCCGCAATCCGAACGACCCGCGCTACATTGTCGAACTATCACCCGAAGCGTACGAAACCCACGTCGATGACTTGGCCGGCGATGGTTCGCCGCTTCGCCCCTTCATCGTATGGTTTGGCGAGGCCGTACCCATGATAGAGACGGCCATCGACTATGTGAGCCAGGCCGACATACTTATTATAATAGGTACCTCCCTCAATGTCTATCCCGCCGCCGGTCTGCTACACTATGCACCGGCCAATGCACGCATCTTCCTTATCGACCCCAAGCCGGTGGATGCACATACCAACCGCCCCATTCATGTCATACAGAAGGGCGCTACCGAGGGTATGCAAGAGTTGTTGCAGCTATTGGGGGTATAAGATTAAACCTTCTTGCCGAAAGGTTTTCCCTATTAGGCAAGAAGGTTTAATATAATCTTAACTAATGGTGGAGGAAATGTTAGTAGATTACTTTTCCTTCTTTGGTTTTGCGGATGTTTTTAATTTCTATTCCCACATCGTGGAGTGTTAGCCTTTTGACATCCTTCGGCATCGGTTCGAAGGCGAAGTAACCACCGAATATGCGTACTTCTGGTTCGTTGTTAGAGCCTATATTACCTTTCACAGCACGTAGCAATCGATACTTGTTGCCATCCTCGTCCATAAGGTAGGCTTCTTTACTAATTGTTAAGCCCTCTCCATAACCTTTGTTTGCTATTCGTAGCACGGTTTCTTTATCGTTGAAATAGACTTCCTTTACAAGCAAATTGTAATAATTCTGCTTGTGCTTTACCTCTTTCCAAGCCTCGCCCTTAATCTTTGGCTGATGAGGCGTTTTCCACTCGGTTTCCTCGCGGATGGCATCAATGGCATTGTTCACCTTATCGTCATACTCTTCGCTTTTTCTTAAATTATAGAAACCATTGTGCACAAAGAGGCTTACGGTTTCGCCCGGCACAAAGTAGAGACTGATTGTATTCTTACAAAGCTCTCCACCGGGGAAGATGCAACGCAAGCGTCCGGCCGTCATCTTGTCGATGTTTACCACATAGGTAAAGCGCTTGTTTACCACCGGCACCGTAGCCACCGGCTCGTCTTGAATCAGGAAGTGCTCGTCGGCCAAGTAGATGTTGTAGCACGAATCGGTAATGTTTTCGTCCACAAAGCCTTCTATCACAAACTCGTTCTCTTTGGCTTTGCGCAAGTTTTCGGAAACAGGTTGGGATGAATTCATTTCACGACTGCTTAATTGATTCCCCTTTTTCTTATATAATATTCTTTTGCCGTCTTTGAAAGTAACAAGAATTTCAAAATCTTTTTCGGGGAAAATGCCGTAGTTTTCAATCTCTAATTCCAAAAAATTACCTAACGTTTGATCTGCTTGTTTAATAGATTTCAATATGCCGGACATTCTTTCTTCCTTATATTTTCTTTCAGATTCAGCCGTATTTGATATCCATTCTAACATTAGGACATGTACACTATTTGATAGGAATTCGTTCGATTTTTTGTATTCATTCAAAAGATCAGTTGGGTTGGTTGATTGAATGGAATTGTTCTTGTTAAGAATCTGTGTAGAATATCCTATTCCTTCAGTAAGTAATTACGATTATTTGCGTGGTTCTTATGACATTTTTGTTATGGTAAAAGGGCCAAACGGTTCTACAATTAATTTGAATAATGGCAAATTCTTACCACAATCAGCTGGTACGTATAAGGTT
>JAFYML010000358.1 GCA_017556595.1 Bacteroides sp. | reverse complement strand
TTCTCTTCTTTCAAATCGTAGTTCACAATCTCGGCACCTAAAATGCGGCTGAGCGATGTGTAAGTGGGGTAACCCGGATTAGGAACCAATACTTGGTCGCCTGGATTTACGAAGGCCAATGTCACGTGCAAGATTCCCTCTTTCGAACCAATCAGCGGCTGAATCTCGCTTTTGGCATCCAAGGTTACATCGTACCACTTCTGATACCAATCGGCAAAGGCTTGTCGCAATTCGGGAATACCCACATAAGGCATATAGCCATGTCCATTTGGATTTTCTGCTTCACGGCAAAGCGTTGCTATTGTCTCTTCTGAGGGGGGCATGTCGGGGCTTCCGATACCTAAACTGATAACATCTTTCCCCTCGGCATTCATTTGTGCCACCTCTTTCAATTTCTTGGAGAAGTAGTATTCGCTCACACCCGACAAGCGGTCGGCAGGGCATATTTTGTTAGTTGCTTGATTTTCCATCTTCGTATTCTCCTAATATTTTAAGTTCTTTGGTTAGTGGAGTTATAGCGGCCACTGATTGCTTGTATCTTAATAGGTTGTCAAACACAACATCTACATAGAATTGATATTCCCATTCACGTCCGATGATTGGTAACGATTGAATCTTTGTCAGGTTGATGCGATAGAAAGAGAGGATAGAGAGCACTTGCGACAAACTACCTTCGGCATGGGGCAGGGTAAATACCAGACTTGCTTTGTTCGTTTGAAGGTTCTTGCCACGATTCAATTCGTCAACTTGCCAAGGATCGGCAATAACCAAAAAACGAGTGTAATTATGCTTGTTGGTTTCAATGCCATCTTCCAACACTTTCATTCCATACATTTCGGCTGCCGAACGTGCGCAGATAGCAGCATGACCTTTTTGCTGATTCATCTTGATAATCTCAGCACTTCGGGCGGTGTCTTCAGCCTCGACAACCTTTATACGTGGATGACGGCTTAAGAAATCTCGGCATTGCATCAAGGCGATGGGGTGTGAGTTCACTTCTGTGATATCGTCCCAATCTTCGTCGGGCAAACAACAGATGCAATGTGAAATGCGTAGCTTCTGTTCGCCGATGATTTGCAAATTGCTTTGTTTCAGTAATTCATAGTTGTGAAGTAAACTACCAGCAATGGTATTTTCGATAGCGGCAAGTCCGATAACCTTGCTATCTTTTTGTACGGCATTGAATACATCTTCGAACGTTGCGCAACAGATTAGTTCTATCTCTTCGCCTTCGAAATACTTGTGGGCGGCAATGTCGTGAAACGAGCCTAACGTTCCTTGAATGGCAATTTTTATCATACGCGTTTACTAATAAAAAATCCCGCTTATCAAAATAAGCGGGATTCATATCTATTCTTAAAATCTATTCAGTTCTTAAGCATCACTGTCACTTGATACATACAAACTCCCGCTCTACTTTTTGGCCAAAGTAAAAGTAAAAAAAGAAGTAATATGCAAAAGAGAATAAGTTCATGCTTATGTTTTTTTGTCTTTATTTTCGCTGCAAATGTAACGCTTTTCTTTTATAATGCAATAATTACTGAACTTTTTTTGCTTTTTTCATCACTTTTTCATGAAAATGTATTGTTATAGTCCTAATACATTTGTTTGGCGTACCTCAAAATTGTTGTATGTACCATTCAAGGCTTCTGCCTCTTTGGGGGCAAACTCCATCGCTTTCTTTACATCTTCCAACGAACCGTCCTTGTCGCCATTCAACAACTTGGCACGTCCGCGTTCGTGGTATGCTTTGGCAAATTGTGGATTCAGTTCAATGGCTTCGTCAAATGTCGCAATAGCTTCGTTTAACTTTCCTTGTTCAATGTAGAGCTCGCCTAAATAAAGGAAGGCTTGTTCGTTGAACGGGTTCAGTGCAATGATGTGGCGATAGTCTTCTTCGGCTTTGGCGCTATTCCCTTCGACCAAATATTTTTGTCCGCGCAGCAAGATTGCTTGTTCGTTCTCGGGTTCATAGCTTAGGATAGCATCAATATCTTCCATAGCTTCGTTTAGTTGTCGCATATTCAGCAAGGCTTCGGCACGCATCAATCGAGCTTCGATAAAATCCTCTTTTAGGGTAATGGCTTTGGTTAGGTGAGCAATGCTCATGATGTCATTTCCTTGTCCGTCAACAGCCTTTCCCAATAAGTAGTGAGCCATAGCGTTGTCTTGTTCTATATCGATAACTTTCTTGGCGGCTTTTTCCATGCCCGAGTAGTCCTCTTGCATGTGGCATACGTTGGCTAGGTTAATAAGCGTAATGATATGTTCAGGTTCCATTTCGTGCATTAGGTTATACAATCCTCGTGCTGCCTCCAACTGATTGGTTTGTTGATAGGTTTGTGCCAAGTAACCCATTGTTTCAAAATCGTTTTCCAAAGCCCATGCTTCATTGAAACATTTAATGGCATAGTCTAAATGTCCCATGCGCCAAGCACGCATGCCGTCATATTTAAATATTTCAAACTTCTTTTGATTTTTCTGTGCTGTTTCTGCCGCACTTTCTTTCTTGTTTCCAAATAATAATGATAAAAGGCCCATATTTTTATTGTTTTAGGTTTAACTGAATAAGTCCGTTGTTCATCTTTACCACTTCCTCCTCCAATAGTTGACTCAGAAGGATGGCTAAAGCATCTTTGTCGGCATTGATAGTTTTCGCAATAACGTGTGGAAATTGCGGTTGCTCACTAAGTAGTGCAATGACCTGCTTTTGCAACTCGTCCATGTTGGTTTCAGGTAGCATCTTTTCGCCTTTACGCATGGTGACACATGTGTCGCAAATACCACAGTTGTGGTCATTCTTTTCGCCAAAATAGGATAATAACATGCGGCTTCGGCAAGGATAAGTAGCTGTTGCATACTCAAGCATGTATTCTATGCGAAGTTGGTATCGTTTCTTTCGTTCTTCGTATATTTCGGGGGTCAGACGAATCCGATCTTTTTCTATGCGTTCGCGCGTGTATATTATATAAGGTGTATTTTTCTTGGGGATATAGTGCACAATACCCAAATGCGCTAAACGAACCAACTGCTCGTATATTTCTTGTTTGGTAAATCCGGTACGCGTACTCAATGCATCTTCACTGATGAAAGCATAGTCGGTAAACAAACCTGTGTATGAGCGCAGAATGGTTTGAATAAGTTTATCGGTTCTTTCATCCATTTCGCGCAGTTTGTACAACTCTTCGCGCTTCAAGGTAAAAAGCAAACGCGAAGCATTGTCTTGCGTATCGGTATATTCCAGGTAGCCTGCTTGCGTCAATATGCGTAGCGCGCTATCTACCGGAATCGGGAAATGTTTAAACTTACGGCAAAAGTCTTCTATGTCGAATGGACGCATACAGCCCACTCCGTCGCCCATAGCCATTTGATAGTAGTATTGCAGATGTTCGTACACCTCTCGAATGTATTCTTTTTCGGGGAAACTATCTGGAATTCGTTTTTGCAAGCGTGTTTTGTCCGAATTGGAGTAGAGTACTACCGAAAAGGCCTTCTCTCCATCGCGTCCGGCTCGTCCAGCCTCTTGGAAGTAGGCTTCGATGGAGTCGGGTAAATCCATGTGAACTACCAATCGTACATCAGCCTTGTCAATCCCCATACCAAACGCATTGGTGGCTAC
>JAFYML010000357.1 GCA_017556595.1 Bacteroides sp. | reverse complement strand
TGGGAAGTCGAGAAATTGTCATGGAGCGTGATGGTTGGACTGTTCGAACAAAAGATAGATTACCTGCTGCTCATTTTGAACATACTGTAGCAGTGGTTCAAGGAAAAGCTGATATCCTATCCTCGTTTGAATATATTGAAGAAGTTTTAGGAAATAAAGCAATTTAAAGATAATATGGCAAAACAATCTGCAATAGAACAAGATGGAGTAATCGTTGAAGCATTGTCGAATGCAATGTTTCGTGTAGAATTGGAAAACGGACATGAAATTACAGCCCACATCTCAGGTAAGATGCGTATGCACTACATAAAGATTTTGCCTGGTGATAAGGTTCGAGTTGAAATGTCTCCTTACGATTTGTCAAAAGGAAGAATTGTATTCAGATATAAATAAATTAAGATATGAAAGTAAGAGCATCTTTAAAGAAACGTACGCCAGAATGTAAAATCGTTAGACGTAATGGCCGTTTGTATGTAATTAACAAGAAAAATCCTAAGTATAAACAACGTCAAGGATAATTTATTATTTTTGCAAAAAAAATAACTTAGTATATGGCTATAAGAATAGTTGGTGTCGATTTGCCTCAAAATAAGAGAGGTGAAATTGCGTTGACCTATATTTATGGAATAGGTCGTAGTAGTTCAGCAAAGATTTTAGACAAAGCAGGTGTTGACAGAGACCTGAAAGTAAAAGACTGGACGGATGATCAAGCTGCCAAGATTCGTGAAATCATTGGTGCAGAGTTTAAAGTAGAAGGTGACCTTCGTACTGAAATTCAATTGAACATTAAGCGTTTGATGGATATCGGTTGCTATCGTGGCGTTCGCCATCGTATTGGTCTTCCTGTTCGTGGTCAGAGCACAAAGAACAATGCTCGTACTCGTAAGGGTAAGAAGAAAACCGTTGCTAATAAGAAAAAAGCTACTAAATAATAATTGTTGATATGGCAAAAAAAACAGTTGCAGCAAAAAAGAGAAATGTAAAGGTAGATGCTAATGGACAATTACACGTTCATTCATCTTTTAACAACATCATTGTTTCTCTGGCAAATAGTGAAGGACAAGTAATTTCTTGGTCTTCTGCCGGTAAGATGGGATTTAGAGGTTCTAAGAAGAACACTCCCTATGCAGCACAAATGGCTGCTCAAGATTGTGCAAAGATTGCATTCGATCTTGGTTTGAGAAAGGTAAAGGCATATGTTAAGGGACCTGGTAATGGACGTGAGTCAGCTATCAGAACTGTACATGGTGCAGGTATTGAAGTTACCGAAATCATCGACGTAACTCCATTACCACACAATGGTTGTCGTCCTCCAAAAAGACGTAGAGTATAATATTTACCTTTAATTTTAGTGAAACTTGATTTTGTTATTTGGATTGTATTCTTCTCTGCAATCGCGGCTGCTACAAATTAAGTTCATGAATAACAATTTAATATTTAAAAGAAATGGCTAGATATACTGGACCAAAATCAAGAATTGCTCGTAAATTCGGTGAAGGCATCTTTGGAGCAGATAAAGTTCTTTCAAAGAAAAATTATCCTCCGGGCCAACATGGTAATTCAAGAAAGAGAAAGACTTCTGAGTATGGCGTTCAACTTCGTGAAAAGCAGAAAGCTAAATATACTTATGGAGTATTAGAAAAACAATTCCGTAACTTGTTCGAAAAGGCTGCTACAGCTAAGGGTATTACAGGTGAAATCCTCCTCCAATTGTTGGAAGGTCGTTTGGATAACGTAGTATTCCGTTTGGGTATTGCTCCTACACGTGCAGCTGCTCGCCAATTGGTAAGCCACAAGCATATTACCGTTGATGGTGAAGTTGTGAATATTCCTTCATATGCTATCAAGCCTGGTCAAATTGTTGGCGTTCGCGAGAAGTCAAAGTCTTTGGAAGTAATTGTTAACTCTTTGGAAGGATTCAACCACAGTAAGTATCCTTGGTTGGAATGGGATGAAACTGTGAAGGCTGGTAAGATGTTGCACATCCCAGAAAGAGCAGACATTCCTGAGAACATTAAAGAGCATTTGATTGTAGAATTGTATTCTAAAAACTAATTAATTAATTTCATGGCGATATTAGCATTTCAAAAACCTGATAAAGTTTTAATGTTGGAAGCTGACGCTAAATTCGGCAAGTTCGAATTTCGTCCGTTGGAACCCGGTTTTGGTATTACTGTAGGTAATGCTTTGCGCCGCATTCTGCTTTCTTCGTTGGAAGGTTTTGCCATCACTACTATTAAGATAGAAGGTGTTGAACACGAATTTTCTAACGTACCAGGTGTAAAGGAGGATGTTACTAACATTATCTTGAATCTGAAACAAGTTCGATTCAAGCAAGTAGTCGAAGAATTCGAAAGTGAGAAAGTAAGTATCATTGTAGAAAATTCAAGTGAATTCAAAGCAGGAGATATCGGTAAATACCTGACTGGATTTGAAGTGTTAAACCCAGAATTAGTTATTTGTCATTTAGATTCCAAAGCTACAATGCAGATGGATATTACTATCAACAAAGGTCGTGGTTATGTTCCTGCTGATGAAAATCGCGAATATTGCACCGATGTTAATGTAATTCCCATCGACTCTATTTATACACCGATACGTAATGTTAAGTATCAAATCGAGCCGTTCCGCGTAGAGCAAAAGACCGACTACGATAAATTGGTACTTGAAGTTACTACCGATGGTTCCATTCATCCGAAAGATGCACTAAAAGAGGCTGCTAAGATATTGATTCATCACTTTATGTTGTTCTCTGACGAGAAGATTACATTGGAAACTAACGATGCAGATAGCAATGAAGAATTTGATGAAGAAGTACTCCACATGCGTCAATTGTTGAAGACTCGCCTTGTTGATATGGATCTTTCTGTTCGTGCCCTCAATTGCTTGAAGGCTGCAGATGTAGATACATTAGGCGACTTGGTACAATTCAACAAGACAGACCTTTTGAAGTTCAGAAATTTCGGAAAGAAATCGCTTACCGAGCTTGATGATTTGCTGGAAAGTCTGAATCTGTCGTTTGGAACTGATATTTCTAAATATAAATTAGATAAAGAATAAAAATGAGACACAATAAGAAATTCAATCATTTGGGTCGTACTGCTTCTCATAGAAACGCAATGTTGGCTAACATGGCATGTTCTTTGATCAAGCACAAAAGAATCACTACGACCGTTGCAAAGGCTAAAGCTCTTAAGAAGTTTATTGAGCCTTTGATCACTAAGTCAAAGAACGATACAACCAATTCACGCCGCGTTGTATTCAGTAACTTGCAAGATAAATATGCTGTAACTGAACTGTTCAAGGAAATCTCTGTAAAGATTGGCGATCGTCCAGGTGGATACACTCGTATTATCAAGACTGGTAACCGTTTGGGTGACAACGCAGAAATGTGCTTCATTGAACTCGTTGACTACAACGAAAACATGGCTAAGGAAAAGACAGCTAAGAAAGCTACTCGTACTCGCCGTTCTAAGAAGAGCGCTGCTGCTGAAGTTGCTCCAGCCGCTGAAGTTCAAGCAGAAGAACCTAAGGCAGAATAATATTACTATTCTTATACTACATAAAAGCCGTCCCAGTGATTGGGGCGGCTTTTTTTATTGCCTAAACTAATCCATTAAGTTTAATTAACTAATAAATATTTGCTAATAACTAAATAAGTTAGTTTATTTGCAACAAATAGTTAAAGCGATATGAAAACACTATCACCAAGAGAAGAAGAATTGATGGATTTGTTGTGGAAACACGGTCCTATGTTTGTGAACGAAATGTTAGAGCATTTCACTGATCCTCGTCCGCATTTCAATACTATTTCTACATTTATACGCGGGTTGGAAAAGAAAGGGTTGGTATCTCATAAGGCTTATGGTCCTACGCATCAGTATTTCGCTGTGCTCACTCGCGAGGAGTTCCAAAAACATACGTTGAAGAGCGTAGTGAGTAAGTACTTCAACAACTCTTATTTAGGTATTGTTTCTTCGCTTGTTAAGGAGGAAAAAATCTCGCTTGATGAGTTGAAGGAATTGATTGCTATGGTTGAGAATGAAAAGCAATCCCATTCAGACATAGATAAATGATGCAATCTTATTTATTATTTTATTCATGAAGAAGATACTTTTATTAACGTTATTGTTTTTAACTGCTTGCTCGCATCAACCGAAGGATTACTATGAAATTTTCGGTGAAGTGGAGAATGTGAAAGATAGTACTATCATTACACTTTTCCGTAGGATAGGCAATTTGGGACAAGGCATTGCTTCGGATACCATTATTGATGGTAAGAACATATCTGTAAATCCAACAAGTACTGCAGGTGCAGCTGATGTAGCA
>JAFYML010000356.1 GCA_017556595.1 Bacteroides sp. | reverse complement strand
CGTCGAGGCCTTTGCGAAGCACCAACTTAGAGATTGAATCGGGATTTTCGAGTACCGATTTATGGTTTTCGCTCGAACCGATAGAAGAGACAATACCTTCGCCTACACGAGCCAAGATAGTGTCTTCGCCGGCACCACCCACTAGTTGACGAATGTTTGCGCGAACGGTTACACGTGCTTTGGCTATCAACTGGATACCATCCTTTGCAACGGCTGTTACGGGTGGGGTATCGATTACTTTAGGATTTACAGACATTTGTACGGCTTCGAACACATCACGACCGGCAAGGTCGATAGCGGTTGCCATTTGGAAAGGTAGTTCGATGTTGGCTTTCGATGCCGAAACCAATGCATGTACTACTTTCTCTACATGTCCACCAGCCAGGTAGTGGGCTTCCAACTCATCGCGGGTAATATTGCTCAAGCCTGCTTTGTGAGCTTCGATCATGGCCGGTACAATGATGTAGGGCGGCACATTACGAATACGCATCAAGAAGAGTTGGATTAACGAGATGTTTACTCCCGATACTTTGGCCGATAACCATAAGAAGAAGGGGACGTAGTGGAAAAAAATCACCACAAATACAATACCTACTGCTACAAGGCCGAAGGTAAATAACATTGAAGAGTCTTCCATAAAATTCATAGCTTTAATATATTAGATTTAATTTATTCGCATTTCTCTACCAAGATGATACCATCTACTATACGAGCTACTTTGACGGGCGTTTTAGCATCAATGAACTCGGCCGTCGATTTCACTTCGATGATGTTTCCTGCAAAGTCGGCATATCCGATTAAAGCCAATCGGGTAGTAGCAATACCGGTATCACCAACTTGTATGTTTTCGTCGGCCGAACGCTTCACGGTAGATGTGATGTTTTCTTTCAGCGAGAGTTTATCCAATGTTTTGCTTCGCATGAACCAAACTAACGCACCAATAAACGATGCAACCGAAACGAGTAGGGTGATGCAACCGATGGTTGTGCCAAATACGCTGAAAGCATGGTAATTAGCATAGATAATGCAGCATCCCGATAGGATACCTGCAATGCTAATGCCCGGCACAATGAATAGCTCGGCCAAGAATAGCAATATGGCTACTACTACCAATACGATTAATAGAATGATGTCCATAGTTTTTTGTTTTTATCAATATATAAATTCAATTTCAAGTCTTCTTGTTTGTTTTTCGGCATTGTCCACTCGCTCTTTCAATTGTAGAATGTAGTTTTCCAAATCCAAGATGGTTGGTGTCAACTGGTCTTTGGTGGTTTGGTTGCCTTCGCCATATTGTGTACGCAGTTGCTCTAATTGCTCTTCCATGCGTAGGTAGTCCAACTCCAATTGGCAATATTCGCGGAATGTTCGCTTGGCATCTTCTGATTGGAAGTCGTTGGCATGGTGATAGGTCAGTTGGTCGTTGATGATGAATAGGAAATCGGGTTCTTTCTTCTCATTCTTATCTTCGTCAACCACTTTGATGGCTTGCAACCTGAGTTTCGCTTTCTCTACAGCCTCATCGTCTGTCCACGATTCGGCAATGGGGGTTAAGCGAGCCAAGTTGCGCAATTGTTGTGCATCTACGTTATCATAGTCGTACACCTCTTTTACAGAATTCGGAATAAAAATGTACACACATACTTTGCCTTCGGGCTGATAGCGGTCGGATGCAAACCAACCCAAGTTGTTGTATTCGTCCAATACATACATATAGTCGTTGTAGGGCGAATTGAATGGCATGCCAATGTTGTTGGGGGTGAGGTAATTGCCGTTCGATGGATTGTAGCGTGTTACGAAAATATCGTATCCGCCCATTGAATTTTCTCCATCCGAGGCATAATAAATGGTCATACCATCGGTCAAAACATAGGGATAGTTTACATGGGTGCTATTATTTACCGTATTGCTAAGTCGCGTACCGGCACTACAATCATCGAGGTGCTTGTCGCTATAAAAGATAGCCGTTGTACTGTCTTCTTGCAATTCGCTATAGTAGATTCGGTTGCCCAGTTCGGTTTGATACACAATGCCTTCGTTGTTGGTTTCTTTCCCGAAATAGTTGTTGTACATGTACAAGCTACCCGATTCGGCACTGATGTGATAGGCTTCCAGGAAGTTGGCTTTGTCCACAACAATGCTATCTATTACACAAATCTTTTCTACACCCTTCAGCATACGCAAGCCATTGCGACTCTCTTCGAGCAATAGTTCTGCTTCTTCAGTTGAGCGTTTGCGTTTCTCCAATTCGCTGATGTATTCTTCGAAGGTTTCTACCGCTTCTTCGAAACGATAGGTGGCGGCATAGGCCTTACCTAACCATAATTGTCCGCTTGTAGTGCGTCGTTTCACGGCGGTTTCCAGATAGCTTATAGCAGCTTCTGCTTCGCCTGTCTCGAGCAAGCATACACCATAGTAAAGGTTGTAGCTGCCGTTTGTTGGCTGACTTTTTACGAATTTCTTGAAAGCAGGTTTGGCCTGTTCGTATTCGCCTTTTTCATATAAAGCCTTAGCTTGTGCCAATGTTTGTGCCGATGCCGGTACACCCAAAACACAGAGCAACAAGATAAGTAGGTATTTCTTCATTTTTGTAAAAATATGGTTTATAATCTCCTACAAAATTACAAATATTGTTGATAATAGCGCCTTCTTTGTGAATCTATTTTTGTTAATTCTTCTATAATTCGTACTTTTCCGTTACTTTTGCGCCAATTTTTAAGGCGAAACGATGGCAAAAGATAACGATAAACTAATGAAACGTATCGAACGATGCTTCAGTAGGGGAGTAGTCGATTACGGATTGATAGCCGATGACGACCGTATTTTGGTTGGTTTGTCGGGTGGAAAAGATTCGTTGGCTTTGCTCGAATTGCTTGCCAAGCGTGCAAAGGTTTACAAACCGCGCTTCACGGTAATAGCTGCCCATGTGGTGATGAAAAACATACCTTATCAAACCGATGTGGAGTATCTTCGCTCGTTTACACAATCGTTGGGCGTGGAGTTTGTGCTATACGAAACCGAGTTCGATGCATCCACCGATACACGCAAATCGCCTTGTTTCCTCTGCTCGTGGAATAGACGTAAAGCATTGTTTACCATTGCCAAAGAACATCAATGCAATAAGATTGCTTTGGGGCATCACATGGACGATATTTTGGAAACTTTGCTGATGAACATTACCTTCCAGGGTGCATTCAGCTCTATGCCGCCCAAGTTGGTGATGCGTAAGTTCGATATGACCATTATCCGCCCTATGTGTTTGGTGCACGAAGCCGATTTGCAACAATTGGCCGTAGAGCATGGTTATAAAGAGCAATTAAAACGATGTCCCTACGAACACGAATCGCATCGCACTTCTATGCATGGCATTTTGCAACAATTGGAAGCGATGAATCCGGAAGCACGCTATAGCTTGTGGGGAAGCATGAGCAATGTTCAAGACGAACTCTTACCTCAGAAAAATAAAAAATAACAGATAATTGAAATGAAAGCATTCTACACCATTCTCTTGTTGGTTATCTCCAACATCTTTATGACTTTTGCTTGGTATGGCCATTTGAAACTGAGCGATATGAAAATCAGCACTAATTGGCCGCTTTATGTCATCATCCTTTTTTCATGGAGTATCGCTTTGTTCGAGTATGCATGTCAAGTGCCCGCCAATCGTATTGGCTTTGTCGGCAATGGCGGCCCATTTACGTTGATGCAGCTCAAGGTGATACAAGAGGTGATTACGTTGGTAGTCTTTACGGTATTTACCACTGTACTCTTCAAAGGCGAGTCGTTGCATTGGAATCACTTTGCCGCTTTCGGCTGCTTGATTCTTGCCGTCTATTTCGTGTTTATGAAGTAGGGAAATTACATTAAACCTTCTTACCCTTTAGGTTAAACCTTTTGCCCAAGAAGGTTAAACCTTTTTAGTCATTAGATTAAACCTTATTTATGCCCATATCAAAGCGGTTGTAACCACGCAGCAAACGAGTTGTAACCACGCAGCAAACGCGTTGTAAGCACGCAGCAAACGGTCGCTATGCTCGGGGCAAATGATTGATAAGATG
>JAFYML010000355.1 GCA_017556595.1 Bacteroides sp. | reverse complement strand
TCATAATTCATAATTCATAATTCATTATTTTTGCCCTCCAAACGATAAAAACGAATTATCATGCCATTAACACTTCCCGATAAATTACCGGCTATTGAGTTGCTGAAAGAGGAGAATATCTTCGTGATGGACTCTTCGCGAGCTACACAACAGGATATTCGTCCGTTGCGTATAGCTGTTCTTAACTTGATGCCGCTGAAGATAACTACCGAAACCGACCTCGTGCGATTGCTCAGCAATACACCGCTGCAAGTGGAGATTTCGTTGATGAAGATTAAAAGTCATACATCGAAGAATACGCCTGTCGAACACATGCAGGCTTTCTATACCGATTTCGAGCAGATGCGACACATGAAGTACGACGGTATGATTATCACCGGTGCACCCGTTGAACACATGGAGTTCGAGGAGGTGGGATATTGGGAAGAGATTAAGGATATCTTCGATTGGGCGCGTACACACGTCACCTCTACGCTCTACATTTGTTGGGCGGCACAAGCAGGACTTTATCACCATTATGGTGTTCCTAAATATCCGTTGGATAAGAAGATGTTTGGTATCTTCCCACATCAACCTTTGTTGCCGTTGCATCCTATTTTCCGCGGCTTCGACGATACGTTCAATGTACCGCATAGCCGCCATACGGAGGTGCGAGAAGAGGATATCTTGAAGCATAAGGAATTGACCATCCTTTCTCATTCGGAGGAAGCTGGTGTACACATGGTAATGGCACGCGGCGGACGCGAATTCTTTGTGACAGGTCATTCGGAGTACTCTCCTTTAACGCTCGATACCGAGTATCGTCGCGATTTAGGTAAGGGATTACCTATCGACATGCCGCGCAATTATTACCGCAATAACGACCCCGAACAAGGCGTTGTCGTTAGTTGGCGAGCGCATGCTAATTTGCTTTTCAGCAATTGGCTCAACTATTTCGTTTATCAAGAAACGCCTTATAATATCGACGATATTGCCTAACGCATGAAGCATGTTCGTAGCATAGAGCTATTGGCACCGGCCAAGAATTTGGAATGTGCATTGGCGGCCATCGATCATGGTGCCGACGCAGTGTATATCGGTGCTCCACGCTTTGGCGCTCGTGTAGCTGCAGGCAATAGCTTGGAGGATATTGAAGCAATCGTAAACTATGCGCATATTTACAACGTGCGCGTTTATGTTACGATAAATACATTGCTTACCGATGCGCAACTTCAAGAAGCAGAAGCGTTGATCTGGCAGCTATATCGCATAGGCGTAGATGCTATCATTGTGCAAGACATGGGCATTACGCAACTTAACTTACCACCTATATCGCTTCATGCAAGTACGCAAATGGATAATCGCACTCCGCAGAAGGTTTGCTTTTTGGCGCAAGCTGGTTTCAAGCAGGTGGTTTTAGCGCGCGAGTTGTCGTTGGATGATATCCGAGAGATACATCAAGCTTCGCCGCAAACGTTGCTCGAGGTGTTTGTGCATGGGGCGTTGTGTGTCAGCTATAGCGGACAATGTTATATCAGTCAGGCATGCTTCGGACGTAGTGCTAATCGCGGTGAGTGTGCGCAATTTTGTCGCTTACCATTCAATATGGTAGATGCAGACGGCAAACTTATTGCAAAAAACAAGCACTTGCTTTCGCTGAAGGATATGAATCAGTTGGACAATCTTGAACAGCTGCTCGATGCCGGTGCTTCGTCGTTCAAGATAGAGGGACGATTGAAAGATGCCGAGTATGTGAAGAATGTTACGGCGGCCTATCGAAAGCAGTTGGATGCTATCTTCCGTCGTCGTCCCGAATATCGTCGTTCCTCATCAGGAAAATCGACTTATACTTTTACTCCTCAAGTAGATAAGAGTTTTAATCGCGGTTTTACAAGTTTCTTTATCAATGGTCGTCAGCAAGGTATCGAAGCATTTGATACACCTAAATCGTTGGGCGAATATGTAGGTACGTTGAAAGATCAACGAGGTGGATGCCTAACTGTAGCCGGTGTGAAGTCTTTCCATAATGGTGATGGATTGTGCTTTATTGATGAGTATGGCCGTTTACAAGGTTTTCGCATCAATCGAGTAGAGGGTAATAAACTATTCCCTGCCGGACAAATACCGCGTATTCCACTTCGTACGCCTATCTATCGCAATTACGATCAAGATTTTGAACGCTTGTTGGCTCGTCCGTCGGCTGAACGACGCATACACATTACGTGGCGCGTGACGCAGATGTCGTGGGGCTTTACACTTACTGCTACCGATGAGGATGAGAATGTTGTTACGCTTACTTTTCCTGTGGAGAAGCAACTTGCTCGTACACCACAAAAGCCAAATCTTTGCGCATTGTTGTGTAAATTGGGGAATACACCATTCGAAGCAAAACCGGAAGAGGTAGAAGTAGCCTACGATGAAGAGTGGTTCTTACCTGCGTCGCTTGTAGCCGAATGGCGTCGTCAAGTTGTAGAAAAATTATTGGCGCTTCGCCGCATCAATTATCGCCGTCAGTTGCAACGCATCCAACCAACGACACATGCTTTTGTGACGCAACAACTCACCTACTTAGGTAATGTAATGAATGCACAATCGAAAGCATTCTATGCTCAACATGGTGTAGCTGAAATGGCGCCTGCTTACGAACAACAGCCACCAGAATCAGTGCCGCTAATGTTTTGTCGTCATTGCTTGCGCTATTCAATGGGGTGGTGTCCGCAACAACATGCTGCTCGCTCACCTTATCGTGAACCCTATTATTTGGTAAGTACCGATGGCAATCGTTTCCGTCTTCAGTTCGATTGCAAGCATTGTCAGATGCTGGTGATAAAGGAATAGTTGTTAGTGATTAGTGATGAGCGATTAGTGGTTAGTGAACTCAGCACTCAGCGCTCATAAACAGATTCTCACTTCTACGCCACCATGCACAGGGCGGCCAAGTTGTTTCAATCCATTGTTCATGCTAGTGAAATAGAAAGTGGCATATTCTTTGTCAAGGGCGTTGCGTACCCAAAAACTTACTTCACAATCTTTATGTTGTAGGCTTACACGACCATTCAATGTGCCGTAGAAAGCTTGGCTCATGCTATTTGCTTCGTCCCAATAGATGCGTCCGGCACCGGCATAGTTAGCACTGAATACAATGCGGTCAATCAGTTGCTTGCGTGCAAACTCAAGCGCATATTGTGCACCGATGTTTAGCGTATGTTTAGGAACGAAAGGTACGTAATTGCCTGTATAGTCGATGGCTATTTCGCTACTATCATATTTGTTGCCTAGTTCCCAATAGCGGAAGGTGGCGTAGGTGTAACCATAAGCAGCATTTACTTGTAGCGCTTTGCTTAATGCAACATTAGCGGCTACTTCCATACCCATGCTACGACTTTTCCCGGCGTTGATAGTTTCGCGTCCTAAACCGCTGAGTAGCATGCGTGATATCTGTTGGTCTTTTGTTTCCATCAAGAAAAGAGCACCGTCAAGTTGCAAGCGACCATTCCAAAGGTTAAGGTGAGTACCTATTTCATAATTCCATGTCACTTCCGGCTTGAATTCGATGGCGTGCTTTTCGTCGGGGTTATCGCTTGCGTCGGGGAAGAAATTACCTACCATACCGGCATATGCATCGGGCACCTTGCTTAGCATGGTTTCTTTGGTTTGACGCATCATGTCGTTGCGTAGGCTCGATTGTAGCAAGTCGCTGAATAGCTGTATGTTGTATCCTCCCGAACGATATCCTTTGCTTACGCTTGCATAGAGGTTTCCGCGTCCATTGGATAGGTTGTATTGCAACGCAATTTTGGGCAGTAATTGCAAGTAATCTTTGCTCAATGCGCCATCGTAGCGACTTTCTACTTCGAGTTCAGTCGTGGGCATCATTTCTATGGGGCGTACAAGGTTGCCATTCATGTACATTTCTCCTCTAATACCTACATTATAGGCGAGGGTAGTGCCGGTGTTGTAGTCAATCTTCATCTTTTCGTAATCCAAGCGCAAGCCGGCAGTAAACGAAAGACCATCTACGCCAAACAAATCGTTGAATGTGCTTTGGTGGAATAGAGCTGCATTGGCCATCGGTGTGTCGAATGTACCATCGATAGGCATCTCTTTGCTATCTAAATTCAGTGAAGGAAGAATGTGCATAGCCATCGTAGGATTCATCTCTACCTTAATCTCGCTAGGCATAAATCCGGCAATGTTTTTCCCTAACATTTTCATTCCATCTTCGCGGAAAATTACGGGTGCGCTAGTGTGTAAATCTTGATAGAAAGCGAATGCACCGGTTGTCCATTGCCAGCGACGGCCAGGTTTCGACTTCAATACAATCTCCTCGCTGATGGTATGGATGCGTTGGCGTTGCTCAAGCGTAAAGATGTCGGCAGGCGTAAAATCTTGATCCATAAACATCTTGTCGTTTAGATGTTGGTAACCGGTTACCGCATTGAAGATGAATGCTTTTGCTTGGTGTTCAATGTTCAAACCTACGTTTAGTAACTGACGGCGATAAGTACTTTCGCGATTGTATGCCGGTTGTGCTACCTCGTCCTTCTCCTTATTATATATGCCATATGGATAGCCCCCTTGATTGCTATTTTCGTAATTGGTGCTTAAGTCTATCTTCCAATCCTCTGCGGCAAACCAAATGGCGCGAATGCGTCCACCTGCTTGTTGGCTATGATCAATCTTGTTATTGGATAAAGCAGCATTCTTGAAGAAACCGCCTTCATAATCGTAGAAACCGCCTACTGAGAAAGCGAATGATGGACTGATGCGATGATAATGAGTTAGCGAAGCGTTATATTGGTTGTGACTACCGGCTCCCAAACGAAGGTCAGTACCTTGATAGCTGAATGGCGATTTTGTGTGTACCTTGATGAGGCCACCCATCGTGTTGCGTCCATAAAGTGTGCTTTGAGGACCACGCAACACATCAATACGCTCAACATCAGCGTAGTTGAAGTCGAAAGCCGACTTGTCTATGAAGGGAACATTATCCACATACAATCCCACCGCCGGTGTATTGATGCGCGAGCCGATACCACGAATATAAACGGCCGAAGTCAATCGCGAACCATAATCGGGGATGAAGATATTGGGTACTACACTGCTCAATCCTTTAATATCCTCCACATGATTATCCTTCAGTTGGTTGTGTGATAATAGCGTTACACCCGTAGGCAATTCACGCATTTTTTGCGTTTCTTTCGGATTGCCGATGATTGTAATCTCTTCAACATCAATAACTTTTAGCGTATCAATCTCTTCGGCTTGCATGTATCCCATGTAGC